>CAYNUR010000007.1:0-18277 GCA_964400435.1 uncultured Candidatus Peribacteria bacterium | reverse complement strand
GGTAAAATACTTAAAATTTGTCCCATGGAAAGTGGAAAGTCACCAGGCACAATATGTCTTTTTTTCCAATATTCTAGAATGAATCTTCCACCAAAATAGAGAATTGAAAATAGCGAAAGCATAAAATAAGGCTTAGAATTTTTATAAAATTTCTTATAAGCCCAGAACATAATCACAAAAATTATTAATCCCATAAAAGACTCATAAAGTTGAGACGGATGCCGAGGAAAGTCTTCGCCTAATTTTTTAAAAACAACTCCCCACTCTCCATTTGTAGGATTACCAACTATTTCAGAATTAAAATAGTTACCGAGTCGAATAAATACAGTTGTTAAACCAATCGGAACTACAAGCAGATCAATATACTTGTGGAATTTTTTCTTATGAATTTTAATCCAAATCGTGTAAGCAATAACAAGGCCAATTGCAGCACCGTGACTTGCCAATCCTCCTTTCCAAATCTTGAAAATCTCCAAAGGGTTATCAACATAGTAGCCGGCATTATAAAAAAGAGCATGACCAAGCCGAGCCCCAATCACAAGCCCAACAAATAGATAGAGAGCAATGCTTTCAAGGTCAGTATTTTTCAACTTTTCCCTTTTAAAAATCCACATCATCACCAAAAAATTCAAAGCAATCCCGGAAGCAAATAAAAATCCATACCATCGAACCTCCAAAGGTCCAAGAGAAAGCAAAATAGGGTCTAAGTTATTTGTAAAAATCATAGTTTAAATTAAATTCCTGGCCATTATAGCACTCAAGGTTTTTGTACAAAGTGATATTGCTTTTTGAAATTATAGAGAAAGATTTAAATATAAAATTAGCCCCTCCGCGTTAGCAGAGGGGCTTGTCTATCCTGCAATCTAAATTCAAAGATTTGATTTACAGGAATTCGAGAAAGTTGTTACCCAGGTTATGGCCGTCGGAGGTACCTGAGGAGAATAGTCTCCTCCAGCAGGCATTGTTTGACGTTTTCTGCCGGCTTGAACATCAGCCTCCTTGGCAGAAGCTCTTGCTCGTTCAGAATGGTGACGTAGGTCCCGAACCATTCACTGTGCGAGGCATCAATGGTCGACTGCGGCAGATCCGGTGGTGTGTCCACTTGACCGTCCAAGTGAGCGATCACCAGCCACAGAACCTTTGCCAGCTCAGCCCGGTTCATGTGTTGATCCGGTTTGAAAGTACCATCAGCATATCCAGTGAACACATTCCGCTCCGTGAAGCATTCGATTGCCTCAAAGGCGAAGTGCTCTTCTGGCACATCCACGTATGTAGCCTGTGCCGGAGCCGAAGGGCAGACTCCACCACGACCGACATAGAACCCTTGGAGGGTCACTGCGACCTCAGCTCGTGTTACCGTGAAGTCTACTCCCGAGCAGCCATTGTGGTAGTCGAGCAAGTTCGGTGTGCCGTCTCCGTCAAAGTCCTTATCCAGGATCTCGTTGAACATGCAGGTCGAAACCGGTCCGTTCAGTCCGATCTCTTCCAGGCCTTCTGGGAGCACGCCCGCTTGGTAGAGCGGAGCGATAAGTCGATCGAGGGCCTCCGGGGACGGGTGATTACCATAGAATGGCAATTCTTCGTCTTCAACAGGGATCGCCCAATCCTTCTCAAGATTGAGGAGCCAAGCAGTCGTATGTAAGACTTCTCCAAGTTCTGCCATTTGGCTGAAATCAGAGCCTGGGTCAAAGACTTCGATCCTAGAGCGCCCCACCAACGAGGCCCACTCATCGAGGCAATCGAGTTTCTCCTCTGCTGTAAAAGCATCCGGAGATGCATCGCAAGTCCCACCATTCTCGATGACATATCCATGTAATCGATGAATGAAGTTCTCTTCAGTCATCGGCGGACAGAGCGGATCGAAAGTATCCTCGATGTCCTGAGTATCACCAGTCGAGTCTTCTTCTACGTCTTCTGGCAGGCTGGAGTCCTCTTCCATGTCTTCAACATGGGAGTCAAACTCCACGCTATCCAGATTGTCGGTGAAGTCAGGCTGGTAGCTGTCCTCCACATCCTGTGGCAGATTGGCAACCTCGTTGGCTCGGTCATCACAACCAGTGATGACGTTGATGAACAGGGCGAAGACCACAAAGGTCACGACGGCGGCGTTAAAACGCATAATTTATCCCTCCCTAGGGATTAAGTGATGTGCTCTATTCGAAGAGCACGTTTTTGGGCAACTTTCTAGTATTACTCCTGACTTCCTCAAGAAGTCTTGGAAAATCAGGAGAGTACTAGAAAAATGTAAAAGGGCAAGCTCATGACTATAGGGGTTTTATGGGAAAAAGTCAAGCAGTGAGGTTGAGGTAATCTTTTCTCATTAGTAGAAACAAATAAAAAATAAATTGGTTACAAAAAAGCCCTTCCTATCAACGACAGAAAGAGCTTTTAAATATTTACAATTCTAAATTACCTAACCTTCTAGCAACCTCCTCCATTTCTCTCATTGTAGGCATTAATGCAAACCTCACATAACCCTCTCCTGGGTTCAAGTTTCCTTCGCATTTATCTGAAATCAAACTTCCAGGTGTCACGACTATTCCTACTTTTGGATCCAAAAGTTTTTTTGCAAAATCAACTGAAGTCATTCCTTCTGGAACCTTCTGCCAAACGTAAAAAGTAGCTTTTGACCTTCGAATTTCTAATCCCAGATCTTCCAGTGCATTATAAAGTATATTTGCTTTTTTTTGATATAAATCACACATTTCTTGATGATGAGTATCATCGTTTAAAGCCGCAATCGCAGCATCTTGAATAATATTTGGAGTTCCAGAGTCAATATTTGTTTTAAGCCTTTTGTAAATAGAAATAATTTCTTCATCTCCAGCCACAAAACCACATCGATATCCAGTCATATTATTTCTTTTACTCAAAGAATAAAAAGCAACAATTCCTTCTTTGGCAACTTCTAAAATCGACATCGGCTTTTCCTCAAAATAAATATCAATATAGCAGCCTTCGTCTGCAGCAATAATGATTTCATGTTCTTTCGCCCATTCAATCAGACCTTCATAATATTCTCGATTAGCAACAGCTCCAGTCGGAGAATTCGGATAGTTTATCCAAATAATTTTTGCAGACTCAGCAATTTCACTAGGAATTGAATGATAATCCAAAAGAAAATCATTTTCTTCTAAAAGTGGAACAAAATATGGAGTTCCTTCCGCAAATAAAGTCCCAGTTTTCATCGGTGGGTAACCCGGTGAAGGAATAATCACGATGTCTCCAGGATTAACAAAAGCTTCAGGAAAATTAAAAACAGCCTCTTTTGAACCAATATTCGAACAAATTTCAGTTTCTGGATCAAGTTCAACTCCAAACCGCCGACTCATATATTTTGCAGCTGCACAACGCAAATCCCCACAACCGACATAGCTAGGATAGCCAGTTCCTGCATGTTTTCTTGCAGATTTTGTCATACTTTCGATCACAAATTCAGGAGTAGGTTCAGAAGGATCGCCAACGCCAAAATCTATCGCTTTTACACCCGATTCCCCCAATTTAGCCACAGCATCATTGATCTCTTTAAATGCATATGGAGGAATAGAATCTAATCTTTTTGAAGCAACAATTCTCATAGTTTTTAGTTAATAATTAAGAAGTTCAAGAGATTTATATTTCACAAGTCTTGAACAAATCCTCGATAGTTTCTGCTCTTCTTATCATCCTAATATTCCCGTTTGATTCAGCTAAATATTCAGCATGCCTAGGTCGGCCATTGTAGTTGTGTCCCATCGCATAAGCATGCCCACCACAATTATGAATCACAATAATGTCTCCAATTTCACATCTCGGAATTTTTCTATCTCGAGCAAATTGATCATTATTTTCACAAATTCTTCCTACAACAGAAACAGTTTCTTTTTCTCGATTTCCAGAGTTTAAGACGGAAACATAATGATAAGCACCATAAATTGAAGGTCTCGGCATATCATTCGAACCAGCATCAATTCCCACAAATTTTTTATAAGAATTTTTAATCACAGTAACTTTTCCTACCAAAAATCCCATATCCGCAGTAATAAATCTCCCTGGTTCAGCAATCAATTGTGGCGGTTCAAGATCTAATTCTTCACATTTATCGTCGTAAGCTTTCTTCACAAATTCAGCAACTTTTCTCAGATTTAAACTTTTTTCTTCAGGTCTATAAGGAACTCCAAAACCACCACCAATATTCATAAATTCGATTTTGATCCCCACTTCTTCTTGGATTTGAGCAACAATTTCGAGAAGTTTAGCAACAACTTGATAAAAATAATCCTCTTCCAGAACGTTACTTCCTGTCATCATGTGAATTCCAAATCGAGTTGCACCAGCTTCTTTTGCTGCACGGTAAGCTTCGGCAGCTTTTTCAAAAGGAACTCCAAACTTTGCATCTGGCCCAGCAGTAAGCAAGCTTTCCATTCCACCTTTTGTAATTCCTGGATTAATTCTAAATGAAATCATTTCAGGAAAGCCATTTTCGCCCACTTGATCCTTGATCATTTCAACCATAGAAATATCATCAAGATTTAAAATTAACCCATTATCATAAGCAAATTTCAGTTCCGAAGTTGTGTTGTTATTTCCAGTGTACATTCCAGAAACAGCAGTGTCAGAAACATTTCCAGCTCCTTTGGCAAGTTTCCCAGCCAGCCAAGCTTCGCTTTCACTAGAGCAATCACAAGCAAATCCTTCCTCAACAATAATTTTTAAAATTTCAGGATTAGGGTTTGCTTTTACAGCATAAAGAGGTTGGAAATCAGGGAATTGTTCACGAAAAGCATCACGAAATTCTCGACAATTCCTACGAAGCCGATCCTCTTGATAAAGAAAAAATGGAGTTTCAAATTGCTGAACAGCATCAGAAATTCTTTCTTCGGGTGAAAAAGTTACATCTTCATTCATTTTAAACAAGGTTATAATCATAAATTAATTGGTCCAATTTTTCGCAAGCTTCAGAGCTTGGTTCGCACATTGGTAAGCGATAATTTAATCCACATTTACCCATTTTGTGAGCAACATATTTGATAGGAATCGGATTTGTTTCAACAAAAAGATCCTCAAAAATTCTCTCAAGATGAGAATTAATTTTTTCCGCTTCTTCAAAATTTCCAGTCAAAGCATATTCAACCATCTCCGCAATTCTCCCAGGAATGATGTTGGAAGCTACTGAAACAACTCCGTCTCCGCCCATTTTTATTAATTCCAAAGTCAACCCATCATCTCCAGACAGCACAGAAAAATCATCTGGACGACTCTCGATAACTTCCCTCATCTGCTCTAAATTCCCACTAGCTTCTTTAACTCCAACAATATTTTCATGCTCAGCAATTTTCATCAAAGTTTCAGTCTCTATATTAATTCCTGTTCTGCCAAAAATATTGTAAACAATTACAGGAAGACCAACATTTGCAACCGCTTCAAAATGAGCAATCATCCCAGCTGGAGTTGGTTTATTGTAGTATGGAGCAACCACTAAGCAGCAATCTACACCAGCATTTTTAGCTCTTTTCGTATGGTCAATTGCCTCTCGAGTAGAATTACTCCCTGTTCCAGCCATAACCATAATGTCATCTCCAACTTCCTCAACTACGATTTGAAAAATTCTCTCATCTTCATCAGCTGAAGTAGAAGGCGATTCACCAGTTGTCCCCATTGGAACAACACCAGTAACTCCACCTTCAATTTGTTCCTGAACAAGTTTTCTTAAAGCCGCTTCATCGACAGATCCATCATCAGTAAACGGAGTAATCAATGCTGTCCAAGTCCCCGCATAATCTCTCATAAAATCTTGGTTAATTTACAAAAAAAGCCCGCCTTTCCTGCGGACTAGATTCTATTCTCCATACGAAAACTAAGAACCTAACTCCACAGGGAGCTGATCTTCTTAGCCTTCTTTTGAGTGAATAAATGAATCATAAAAAATTTTTTTTCCGAACAAGCTGAAAATAACAGCTGGAAAAATCGAAGTCAAATAAAAGCTAAAATAGAAATTTGTCTCAACTTAACTAGCAGTCGAGACTGGCCTTGATTTATAGCTGGCTAGTCAGCTTTGGGAATTGTCGCCTCAGTCGAGGTAGGAATCATCATCCTCGACGATGGAGCAGGACAAGCAAGTGTCACCGAGGGCGCGACTCATCGGCTTGCCGCAGCTTGTGCAGCTCTTTTTAGGAACTTCGAGTTCCTCAGAGGGATCCAAACCTCTTTCGCCGCAGTCTTCGCAAGACGTCATCGGGCGATCCACAGTGTTTTCACACCATTTGCAGGCATAGACTGCCTTATTGTCTGCATGCCAAGGGCCCACTGTGTTGAAAAGTTCATAGCGGGGAGGACACGTGTGCTTTGCCTCACACCCTTGGAGGATCATGCCTCCACATTTTTTGCAGAGTGACCACATGGTATCTCCTTATAAATGGAAGTCTCTTACGTTGACTGGGCCCTGTCCTTCAAGCAACGTTCGCAAAAGTTCCTGAACATAGGAACGGGCGCCTGGCAAGATAGACAGAAGGTTCCTCGACGAAACGTGCATGGATGATTTCGTCGCAGTTCATCTTGATAGCGCCGGCGGCACTCGCTGCAGACACCGTCTTCATTGAGCTGATGGCTGCAGACCTTACAGTTTGACTTAGACATCACGAACTCCTAGAGGGGCATGGTTTATTCTTCTTGTTCTTGCACTGACTACAGATGCCAATGCCGCTGCCAAGGTGTTCGTGAAAGCACAAAGGCATTCCACACTCACCGCAGCGAGGTTTCGGGTCGAAGAACTGGATCAGTCCCAGCCAAAGACAGTTTTTGTGAAGCACGTTAACTCCTTTTTACAGTTGAGGATAGTGTAGCTAGTAGCAGTTTTTTTCCGACCTCATTTTTCTGAAGCAGGTACCGCTCGACTCAGTGCCGTCTACAGGATCACACGTTTCAGCAGAGTAAGAATAGTTCAGTCTTTGCAGCTTCTGAGAGTCAGACAAGCCATTTTCTTCTCGCTCTTTCCAGCACTTAAGGCAAGTTCCCTTCAAGAGTTCTGCCACCTCGTAAAGGCTTTTGCAGTCCTCACATCTAAGTCTATCAGATTTATGAAGGGTACAATTCTCTTGTGTCTGATTTTTCTCACAGTTGTTACGCATTGCAAACTCCATTTGAGTTTAACGAGTAAATATCTCATGTTCGTCGGGGTAGGGAGATTCCAAAGAACATTATTCTCTAGAATCTCCCTACCTCTAAACAATTCTCAATATCAAGTTTCGTGCATTAAAAGTGTCCGTAGACCTAATGAATGCCAGTTATTATGCATTCTTTTAGCGGTAAAGTCAATAGAGAAGATTGGGCGAATAAATAGACCCAGACTGCATATTTGAGAAATTATCAAATATTTGTTAAAATCTCGGGGATTAAAACGCACCAAAACATCAATTTATACACATCTGGCGCAAAATTTATTGAAGTGTTTTTACAGAAAAGATAACCGCTTTTCTTTTGATTAATTAACAAAAATTAAATGTTTATTTCGAAATCTGGAAAATCTACAGAGACTATTGTTGCAAGAATCCGTCCTGGTTATCAGTTATTCGAAGCAATAAATAAGTTAATCGAAAAGCATGAAGTCAAGGCCGGATATATCCCAATGATTCACGGATGCTTTGACGAATGTAAACTGTTAACTGTAGACAAAAACAAAGAAACACCTGGAGATCCTTTGGATATAGAAATAAAACTAAAAGAACCTGTTGTGTTTACTGGGTCTGGAACAATTGCCTTCAAAGATAATGGAGAACCATTCGTTCACATTCACCTGAGTGTAGCTAAAAAAGATGGAACAACAATTACTGGACATTTAATGGATGCAAAAATCCTATTAGTGACTGAAATTGTAATCGAAAAACTCGAAGGAATAGAAATGGGACGTAAAATTGACCCTCAAGTTCACGATATTGAGTTGCTAGACGTGAAATAGTTCAGAATAACTTATTGCAGTTCTAAACTTTCCCAGTGAGAATCAATTACTTCTTTTTCACCTATTGCAAAAATCCAGTAGTCATAGCTTTGTCCTTCAATTGTCGCTGAAATATATGGATCATTTTGATCAAGCTCAAAAATTCCCTCTGTCTTGCACGTCTCAAACCCACTAACTTCAACAATCTTTGAATCCATTCCAGTCCCAGAATTTTCAATATTACTTTCGCACTGTTCTTGTCTTGATTCAAAACCTTCCGAATTTTTTTCATAAACCCAAACTTCAAAGTCACCGCGATAATTTTCAATACCATCAGTAAACGGACAAAGATCTTCATCGTCGATCAACAATATATAGTTCAGTCCCTCATCCATTACGTTCCCCTGGTTATTTCTAGTGCAATCCTGAACAACCTGTTTTCGAGAATACTCCACAGTGAAATCATATTCTTCACTAATAAAATCAAGTATTTCCGGCAGCTCAGAGTTTACGCTCTCTTTATCTTCTTCAAGATTTTTTTCTTTCATTTCTTCCTTCTCTTCATCTCTTTCTTCAAAATATTTGTCATGATCTTCCATCATTTCATCATGATCCTTATAGAAATCCTTAACGCCTTTTTTGTCATAATGATGGAATCCACCAGCATATTTCATTCCAAGTAGAAAAGCATTTAATACTAAGCTAATTAGAAGAAGAACTATGAGAATGTGTAGTGGCCATTTTGATTTTTCAGTTTTCATAGGTATTTATCAAAAATTAATTCAAAGAGTGCCCATCCACAGCCCCCTCCCTCCCTGGGGAATAAAAGAATTTTCTCAAAACACTATTAAAATTTCTTAAATTTCTTCTTACAAAAAAATTAAACAGAGTTCAAAAAATCATCCATCCCAAAAAATCCTTTCTTTCCTTTGATCCATTCCGCAACTCTCACCGCTCCATCGGCATAACCATTACGACTCCGAGCAGAATGTGAAATAGTAATAGTATCAGCCTCAGAATCAAAACCAATTGTGTGTTCAAAATTCACCGCTCCACCACGTACAGAGGAGAAATGAATCTCTTCTTCGTCTCTTTGTCGATCCAGCTTATCTTCAACGATTTTTGATTTTCTAGAAATATTCTTCAATAGAATTTCTTGTAGAATTTTTGCTGTTCCAGAAGGCGAATCTTTTTTGTTTTTATGATGAATTTCATGTCCCCAAATATCATATTCATCAAAATTATTAATCATTTTCGCAGCTTCTTCTACGATTCGATAATACAAATTAACTCCAATCGAAAAATTAGAAGACCAAATTACTCCAACTTCAGATTCTTCAGCCATTTTCTTGATTTCATCCATTTTGTCATACCAACCTGTCGAACCAATTACATAGTCAACATTATCCGCAGCGCAAATATCTAAATGCTTCAAAATGTCATCACCATGTGAAAAATCAATTGCCACATCTACATCAGCAATCACACTCGCAGTCAACTCAGGTAAATTTGCTTTTTCATGGCTGTGGTCAACCACCAAGTCAACAGTATGACCTCGCTTCAAAGCAGCTTGGTAAACCGCTTGCCCCATTCCACCAAAGCCAATTAACGCAATCCTCATAGTATTTGAATTAATAACCTTTTATAGTTTTTCACTCTTAAGAATCCTTGTCAATTTATAGCTCTACGCTGCTTGCCAAGAGTGGCAGATTGTTGTATAGTTTATAGGGTAACATTCTATAACAAAAACAAAAATGCCAAACGAAATCGGAAAAAAATCTCAAAATTCGACTGGAGGAGTAGGAAAAGTTGTTCTTGCTGGTCTAGTAGGGGTTTTAATTGGTGTGGGAGGAACTTTTGTAACTTTGAACGGTGGACAATCAGGACAAGGCTTTATCGGAGCAACCAATGAAAGCACTTCATTAACGAAAGACGGTGGTTACACAACAGGAGAAGAAACAGCTACGTATCCAGTCAAGAACCAAGGAAGAGTAGACTTCTCTGGGGAACTTTCTTATGTCTTCTTGAATAAAGGGCTTGCAAAGCTCCCAGCATACCAAGACATTACCGTTGAAGAAATTCCAGAATTGTATGTAGAGTATGAAGCTTTAGCAAAAGCATTTGAACTTACTGAAAAAGATTTAAACGAATTAGCCAAACTTGCATTCAATGAAAAAAGTTCACCTGGAATTGTAAATTATGCAAAGCTTGCAAAATTGGACTTGTTAACAGAGAAAGATATGGCTGCACTCCTTGGAGGAGTACACCCTGACCCACTTTGTTGTGGTTATGAATCAGCTGAATCTGAAGAGCCACTATTTATTGCCATTCCAAAGTTTTTATCTCTTTCAAGATACTCAGAATCTGATTTAGCTACACTTGCAAAAAATGGATTAGTCTTCCTACCAATCACTGATGTAGGTGAATATCTAGATCTTGATGAATTAACAATTCTAAATGAAATCAATAACGATACAGTTTTCAAACCAACAGCAAAATAGTTAAAGAGTTAATTCTATCAAAAGGAGCATCTTCTATAGGTGCTCTTTTTTAACATTAAAACAACACTCCTCCACCTATTACATCTAATAAAGGAGGTCTCCTGTACCCAAACGAAGTGCCTGTCGACCGGAGCCTTAGCGTAGGTGGAAGTGGTACAGGATCTGGACAGCATTCAAAGCCGCCCCTTTCAACAATTGATCACCACAAACAAACAGTTCCAACCCTTTATCACCAAATACTAAATTCTTTCTAATTCTTCCAACCTCAACTTCAAATTCACCACTAACATTCATAGGCATTGGATATTCATTTTTTTCTGTATTATCAACAAGTTTAACACCAGGTGCACTTGATAAAATTTCTCTCACCCTAACTAAGTCTATCTCTTTCTCACATTCTAAAACAATGGATTCACTATGTGCCCTCAAAGTAGGAATTCTGACCGCTGTACAAGAAACAGCCAGTTCCTCTTCACCAAAAATTTTTCTCATTTCCCAGGCAACTTTCATTTCTTCCTTTGTATAGCCATTCTCTTGAAACGAATCGATGTGTGGAATTAAGTTAAAAGCAATTTGGTGAGCAAAATATTCTGGCACAAATTTTTTATTATCCAAAAAATCCCTAGTTTGATTTTTTAACTCTTCCATTCCTTGTGCACCAGCTCCAGAAGTAGCCTGATAAGTACTTACAATAACTTTCTTTAGCCCAAATTCTTTATGAATTGGCCAAAGAACAACTGCCGCAATTGCGGTTGTACAGTTAGGATTAGCGATTACTCCTTTATGATTTTGAATTTCTTCAGGGTTAATCTCTGGAACCACAAGAGGCACATCTTCCTCATATCGAAAGGCTGAAGAATTATCAATCATCACGCAATTCGCCTGAACAACTCGCTCTCTCCATTCTCGAGAAATATCACTTCCCGCAGAGAAAAGAGCAAAGTCGCTTTCCTGAAAAGCTTCTTCAGAAATAGTCTCAATTTTTATATCCCCAAATGGAGTTTTCTCAATTTTCCCAGCAGAACGCTCAGAAGCAACAAGTCTCAACTTCCCAACTGGAAATTCAAGTTCTTCTAAGCAACTAATCATTTCTTGACCTACTGCCCCCGTAGCTCCAACGATCACAATATTTTTTTTGTTAGTATTCATAAAAATTTTGTTAAAAATAAAACCAAGCCGGCGCCATGTGCCCAAATAAAGTGAGTGGTACCTGGCCATCCACAACCCCCTCCCACCTCGGGGAAACATGCAAAACCTATCAAGCAAACATTAAAATTTCTTAAATTTTTTCTAAATTAATTTTTTCACTTTTACCTCCACAATAAACCATCTCATGCTCACGAACTATTTCTTGAAAAAATCGACCATAAACTTTCTTCACAATATCTTTAACTTCATCCTCTTCAACTAAAAAAGTAATATTTCTTTTTGAAGCTCCTTGAGAAACCATGCTCACATCATGATCTTCAATGGCATTAAACAACTCTCCTAAAACTCTTGAATTTCCTTTTATTCCTTCTCCAACCAAGCAAACAATCGCCATTCCTTCAATAAAATCAACGTTCGCAAATTCTCTCAATTCTTCAAAAGCAATTTCTGGAACATTTTCATCGACAGTCAAAGAAACGCTGACCTCAGAGGTAGAAACAACATCAACAACAACATTGTGGCGACCAAATACTTCAAAGATTTTAGCCAAAAATCCATGAGCTTCTAAAAGTTCTGCAGAGCAAATATTCACAATTGAAATCCCCTTTTTATAGGTTACAGATTTAATAGATTCAACCTCCTCATTCGTAATCACCGAACCTTCAGCATCTATATTGAATGTATTTAAAATTCGAACAGGAATATTTTCAGCGACAGCTGGTTTTATTGTTTTAGGATGAAGAACTTTTGCGCCAAAATAAGCCAGTTCACTTGCTTCATTAAATGAAAGTTGGTCTAGAACTTTTGCTTCGGGAACAAGCCGTGGATCAATATTTAGAATCCCATCAACATCAGTCCAGATTTGTAATTCATCCGCTTTTAGGCAGCTCGCCAAAATGGCACCAGTGTAGTCACTTCCTCCTCTTCCTAAAGTTATATATTGACCATTTTCTGCTTGAGCAACAAAACCAGTTACTACAGGAATTTTTTCAGAATTTAATATGTTTCCAATTCTTGAATTTATTAGCTCTTTTGTCGCTTCAAAATTCACTCTACCTTCACCAAAATTATTGTCTGTTCGCACAATTTCATAAGCATCAATCATCTCAGCTTGAAGATTTTGAGAATTTAAATATTCCGCCAAAATCGTATTACTAATACGTTCTCCAAAAGTCATAAGTCTATCTCTTGCACTTAAAGAAAGTTCTCCAATCAAAGAAATTCCAGAAACTAAATTATTCATTTCTTGCCAAAATGAACTTAAATCAATTTTTAGCCCTAGTTCTTTACAAATTTCTTCATGCTTTTGTCTAATCTCCATCAACAAAATTGACCAATTGCCTTTTTCCAAAGCAAGTTTACCTAATTCAATCAGTTGATCCGTAGTGCCAGAAGTTGCAGAGGCAACAGTCACAACATTATCGAAATCATTTTTAAGCTTTTCTTGAATAATTTTCGAAACTTGTTGAATACTTTCCGAACTTCCCATCGATGTCCCCCCAAATTTTGCCACAACCAGACTCATGATTTTTTGGTTAAAAATAAAAAAAGCCCGCCTTCGCGGACAAGATTCTTTGCACAAATTCACAACAAGAACCTAACTCCGCAGAGAGTCAATCTTCTTGTCCTTCTTGTTTTGTGCCGAAAAATTCATATCTAAATTTACTGTAACTTATTCATATTAAAAAAGTTCATTGATGTCAAATCTCAGAAACTCAAAATCAGGCCCACAACTTAATGCAGGCCGTATAGTCCTCGACAAAGCTTGAGTCAAGATGGATGGCAATTTTCTCATTTCTTACACTGATTAAGTTTTTCAGTGCACGAGTTTTTGAGTTCTTCGTACTGTTTTTGAAGCTCGTCGCAGCTCAACTCCTCAACTTTACAGTCAGGAGTTTCATTGCAGATCTTCATATACACCCGGCACGGAGTCGGTTTTGGCACTTTGTCTGCATTCTCACAGCATTCAGTGTCTTTCGCGTACGGATTGAGGTACACAACCGAACCGATTAAGGTAATTAAAAGAACAATAATCAGGTAGTCTTTTACCTTTTTCATCTATTCCTCCTCGTTTTGTGTTCGTGAACTCCTACTTTATCAAGAGTGATAAATGTTTTCACATTTCCAGAGCTAGAATAAAAGTAGGAGTAGAATTATCGTTGTTTTAAGTGATAAGTCAAATGCATTGACTTTGATGTGACCGTATGATGAAATTCGCGGTGTAACCAGGCACAATCACTCAGCAAAGGAGGATCCATGGATCCAAGAAATCAAGATGAGGCAATCGAACAGTCGGTGCATCAGCTCACTTCAGAGTTGTCACCACTACAAAGACTATTCATTCTAGAGGCTTTGTCTTCAGTTCTTAGACTGACAGAGTTCACTCAAGAAGAGTGGGAAGAGTTCAGTAAGAACGGACAAGTGCCTAGAAAAGTCCTCCTTCAGCTCTCAATTAATCTCGCAAGAGATTTAATCGAGGCTGGAAGAAACTGTGAACAGAGCGGCACCGAGATTCGCACTCTCGGTTGGGCTCTCAACCTAGCAGAAGCTAGCGAAATCCTGGAGTGGCTTCGGAAAAGCGACAAAAAGGAAGAATCACTCAGGAAAGTTGTGGAAATGCTCATGAATCTCAGGGACGAACTGTACCCTGATTTCTAGCCTTCATGACAATCTCTCCTACCAGTTCATTGAGCTGGTAGGAGAGAAAACTTATTAAAGTATAAAATTTCTGGATTGACAATAGTTAGCAAGGCCTGTAACAATAGTCAATCTTTTTAGTTTTATGAAATAATATGCAGTTCAAGACGAAAGAAACAATCAGGCTAATTATTAGGCACGCCAAAAAACACAAATTCTGGTTAATGGTTTGTATCATTGGAGCAACTATTTCCAGTAGTATGCAGATGATTTGGCCATTGTTTATTGGCCAATTGGTCGATATTCTTTCGCAGACTGGTGAAAAAGCTGAGTTGTTGAATTCGATCTACCCAATTTTCTATAACATAGTATTTGTAGCTTCCACACTTTGGGCTTCGAATCGTGCTTTTGATTTTGCAATGGTTAAACATCAAGTAAATTCAATCCAAGACATCACGGATAGATGCTTTGAGTATATTCATCGTCATTCGTATCGATTCTTCAGTGACAACTTTTCAGGTTCTCTTGTGAAGAAAGTAAATCGATTAGCAAGAGCTTTTGAGGATATTTTTGATATCGTTTTTTACGATCTTTATCGAATGGCGATAAAAATCATTTTTACCCTAGTTGTTCTATTCTATTTTAGTCCTATTCTTGGAGGTATAATGGGAGTTTGGTTAATAATTTTCTTAGTAGCAAATTATGCCTTAGCAAAGTTCAAGCTTCGGTACGACACAGCTCGTGCTTCAGCAGATACAAAAGTGACAGGTTACCTAGCAGATACAATCACGAACAATTCCAATATTCAGTTATTCGCTTCGAATGATTACGAGAACGAGCAGTTCCAAAAAGTAACTAACAATTGGAAAAAAAGAGCTGAGAAAGCTTGGAAATTTGAAGTTTACATTGAAGCAGGACAAGCCGCCTTAATTATAACTTTAGAAATATTGATTATTTTTATTTGTATAAAACTCTGGGCAGCTGATCAATTAACAATCGGACAATTCGTAATCATTGAAACTTATATTTTTGAAATTATTATTCAAATTTGGAGGTTCGGACAAAACATTCAAAAGATTTATGAACGCCTAGCAGATGCCGAAGAAATGACAGAAATTTTGAATCTACCACATGAAATTCAAGACCAAGAAAACGCCAAAGAACTAAAAGTAATTTCAGGGAAAATAAAATTTGAGAATGTAGAATTTAGCTATTCAAAAGAAAGTAAAAAAGTTTTTGATGGTCTTTCTTTAAATATAAAATCTGGTGAAAAAGTTGCCCTAGTTGGCCCATCAGGCGGAGGAAAATCTACAATTATCAAATTAATTTTAAGACTCTTTGATCTCGATAAAGGAAAAATAATCATCGATAATCAAGATATCTCAAAAGTCACTCAAGATAGTCTCAGAAGTAAAATTGCTCTTGTCCCTCAAGATCCAATACTTTTTCATAGAGAATTAATCGAAAATATTCGCTATGGCAGGAAAGAAGCTTCAGACGAAGAAGTCTTTGCTGCAGCAAGGCTGGCAGAATGCCATGAATTTATCATGAATACACCAAAGAAATATAAAACTTTAGTGGGAGAAAGAGGGATTAAGTTGTCAGGAGGCCAAAGGCAAAGAATTGCCATTGCTCGAGCAATTCTCAAGAATGCGCCAGTTTTAATTCTTGATGAAGCAACAAGTAGTTTGGATTCCGAATCAGAAATGCTTATCCAAAAAGCACTAGATAATCTCATGAAAAATAAAACAACATTGATCATTGCTCATCGTCTTTCAACAATTATGAAGGCTGACAAAATCCTTGTACTCAGTGATGGAAAAATTATTGAAGAAGGAGTTCACGCTGACTTGGTAAACGCCAAAGGAGGTCTTTATCAAAAACTATGGGAGCTACAAGTTGGTGGATATCTCTAAACTTTACCTGTTTTTCCGACTTCTTTAATATATCTTCCTAGTTCTTGAGAATAGATAGAGATAAATGTCCAGTCACGTCTTGCAGAAACACCAAATTCCTCAAGAACACTATTAATTGCTCGCTCAACGTAAAGACAGGTATCCAAATTTTCCAACCCGTAAATCATCTGTACCCTCTTAGCAATATCTAAAGCTGTTAGCCTACTACTAGTAGAAAGGATATAAGAATAAAAAAACGGTCCTTGCTCAATCAACCATTCATGGTCATCTGCACGTTCACAGATTTCTTCTATTGTAGGTTCACGATCGTTTTTAAACCGGCGATCATAATATTCAAGCGACTTCATCTGACTAGTCAAAATTAATAGAGAAGAATATATTAAAAATACGTCAACTAGACAAGGGCATTATTTTCTCCCCATAAAAAAATCTTTTTTATCTTTTTCAAATTTTTCTATCGCATACCTCAACATCGTTCTCGGCATTTCTGTATAATATTTCATCAAAAATTTTTCTTCAACTTCCTGATCCCTTTTTCCAATTTCCCTCAGCATCCAACCTACTGCTTTCTGAATAAGATCCTCTTCATCCATCACAAGTATCTCAGCAATCTTTAACGCATCATCGAATTCATCCTTTTTGATAAACCAATAGCAAGAAATCATGGCAATTCTCCTATCCCAAAGCGACTCAGATTTTGCCAGTTGATAAAGAATGTCACGATCAGAAGAATTTTCCAAAAAAGCTCCGACAATAAAGTGAGCAGAGCTATCAACTAAATCCCAATTATTCACACGATCTTTATTTTCCAAGTAAAAATCATATATTAATTTCCTCCTTTTTTCGTCAGCTTTTTTAAACATAGCCACCAAAACAAAAAGACCAGTTAAGCGAACCTCATGAATTTCATTTGATAAAAGTTTCTTAACATCTTCAAGAGTAGATTCTTTCCAGTGTTTTCGAGATACCTTCCTTTGATCTGGAACTTTAATACCCCAAAATTTATCACCTTCCCCATATTCACCTGGTCCAGTCTTAAAAAATCCTTGCAAAAACTGACCCTTCTCAGGGTCAGTTAGTTTTTTTAGATCATCTTGAATTTTCTGATGAGACATTATTTAGAGAATTCTTTTTTATAGAGTTCCATGCTTTCTTTAACAACTTTCAAAGCCTCTTCTTTCCCCTTAAATCCTTGAACATCAACTTCTTTCTTCTCCAATTTTTTATAAGTCTCAAAGAAATTTTGAATCTCTTGTAGGTGATGTTCTGGTAGTTCATCAAGGTCATTGATATGATTTACTGTTACATCCTCAGATGCTACTGCAATAATTTTGTCATCACCTTCGCCACCATCAACCATATGCATCACACCGATAACTTTTGCGTCAACTAGACAGCCAGGTATGAAATCAGCTTTAGAAATAATTAAAACATCAAGCGGATCGCCATCATCACAATAAGTTTGCGGAATTAGACCATAATTAGCAGGATAGTGAACAGCAGAAAAAAGCACTCGATCTAACTTAATTAGTCCAGTTTCTTTATCTAACTCGTATTTTGCTCGTGATCCATTTGGAATTTCAATAATCGCATTTACTACTTCTGGAGCATCATCTCCAACCGATAAGTCGTGCCAAACATTCATCTTTAAAAGGTTAATTTTACTTAATGAATGTAGGCAAGCCGGCTTCTACTGTCAAATTAATGAGTTGTTTATTTTGAATCCTGGTTTAACCAGCTCCCGATTCCTCCCTCTAAATAATCAACATCAAAGCCTTTTTCACAAAATTCATTTTTTAGAACTTCGCAGCGTCCTCCAGACTTGCAAATTAAAACAATTTTTTCATCCTTACTGATGTTTCCTTTTCCAGCCTCAATAAAAAATCTTCCCATCGGAATATGTTCACTTCCCTGAATTGGAGGAACTTCTTTCAGTTCTTCTGACTCTCTTATATCAATCATTCTCACATCACCAGCTTCCAAATGTTTACTTAATTCTTCTGTATTCATACTTTTTATTAGAAAATTTCTTTAAAAAAATTCTAACAAAATTCCTCCAAAAATCATTAAAAAAAGGAAACCGTCAAAAAATTGTTTCGGTAATTACATATTGAAATTATACAACAAATCAACGAAATAAATAACGTTTTACCCCACATAAC
>CAYNUR010000006.1:0-18776 GCA_964400435.1 uncultured Candidatus Peribacteria bacterium | reverse complement strand
ATTTATAAGATGCTAAAACATATTAAAAAGACGAACTTTTTACTTCTGAACTGGATCGTGAGTTTATCAAATATTGAAGAAAACAAATCAACCTCCAAAGATGAAAAAAATTCAGAAAATGATGGAATGATAGATTTTGCAGTTGGTGGACAAGCTGTTATTGAAGGAGTAATGATGCGATCACCAAGCAGTATTACAATTGCTGTGAGAAAACCAGATAACTCAATTATTGTAGACGAAAAACACTACAAAACAATTACTCAAAGATTCCCAAAGTTAAACGTTCCTATCGTTAGGGGAGTAATCAATCTTTTTGAAATGATGGTAATTGGAACAAAAGCAATAAATTACTCAGCAAACGAATCTTTAGACGAACCACCAAAAAAAGAAGAGCCAAAAAAAGAACCTGGAAAGTTTGCAAAAGCGATAGAAATTACCATGTTCAGTTTCTCGATGGTCTTCGCCTTCGCTTTCAGTCTATTCTTATTCAAGTTTTTACCACTTTGGGTTACAACATTCTTAGAAGGAAAATCAGAAGTTATTGCTGATAACTACATAATATTCAACATCATCGATGGAGTACTAAAAATGCTAATCTTTCTCACATATATTTTCCTACTTTCGCTTATCCCAAGTTTCAGAAGAGTATTCGAATATCACGGAGCAGAACACAAATCAATTTTCAATTACGAAGTAGACCTTCCTCTAACAGTAGAAAATGCAAAAAAACAAACCCGTTTTCATCCAAGATGCGGAACTAGTTTTATCTTAATAGTTTTTGTCATAAGCATACTTTTCTACACCTTCGTACCAAAACAAGAAGTATTTTTAATGAATTTTGCGCTTCGAGCTGTGTTGTTACCATTTGTTGCAGGAATCTCCTATGAGTACCTAAAATTCAGCGCGAAACATGTTGATAAAAAGATAGTAAAAGCAATGGTTGCTCCAGGACTTTGGTTTCAAAAGCTAACTACTAAAGAACCTAAAGATGATCAATTAGAGGTTGGGCTAACCTCTTTGAAGGCAGCTTTAGCTATGGAGAGTGCAGCTACTAAGAAATAAATGAAGAAAAGACTTATTCATTTTTCGAAGCGTGCTATTGCATATTTTATCGATTGTTCTATTTGTTTTGTTGCCATAATGCTTTTATTTCAGTGGGCAATATTAACCAACGTTAGAGAATATTTCGGAATTACAACGGAATGGTTTCATAGTAGCTTAAACTTACAACTCTACATCTTAACTTCTATCTCGCTTCCAGTTCTTTTCTATTTTTCATATTTTGATAGTAAAAATGCAAATGGCACATTTGGAAAGCGCTTAATGAATATAAAGCTGGTTGATAATTTAACAGGTGAAAGTTTGAGCTATTCTAGATCACTTAAGCGTTCATTCTTAAAGCTTCTTCCCTGGGAAATCTCACATCTTGGTGCAGTTTTCCCAACTCCTCTCTATTTTTTGGAGTATCCAGGATTTCGGATCCTCATACTATTGGGTCTATTGCTATTTTTGGCTTATGGCGTAAGCATTATTTTAAATGAAAACTCTCGTTCGATATATGACAAAATTCTTAGAACAAAAGTCGTTGTCAAACTTTAAAAATGCGAAATAAAAAAAGACGAACTTTCTAAACAAGTTCGCCTTTCAAAAAATGTATTATCTGATTAGCTCATTACTGCATTAACATCAACTGGAACACCAGGCCCCATAGAAGTAGTCAAAGTAATACTCTTTACATAAGTTCCTTTCGAACTACTTGGTTTTACTTCTTTAACCTTTTGAATAATTGTTTCAATATTTTCTTTTAACTTAGCATCATCAAATGAAACCTTCCCAACAAGGTTATGTAGGTTGGCAGCTTTATCAACTCTTACCTCAATTTTACCTTTTTTCAATTCCTTAATCGCATCTTCAAAATCAGGTGTAACAGTCCCAGATTTTGGACTTGGCATAAGTCTTTGCTGACCAAGAATTTTTGCAACTTTCCCAATTGATTTCATTTGGTCAGGAGTAGCAACGGCGATATCAAAATCAGTCCATCCTCCTTCAATCTTTTTTACCAATTCTTCAGTTCCAGCTTCCATAGCACCCGCAGCTTTTGCTGCACTAACTTTATCTTCAGATACAAAAGCAACAATTCTCAAGTCTTTACCAGTACCATGTGGCAGAGTGACACTTGTTCTGATGTTTTGATCAGCTTGTTTTGGGTCAACTCCAAGTTTGAAGTGAATTTCACAACTACTATCAAATTTAGTAACCGAAGTTTTCTTAAGTAATTCAATAGCTTCTTCTAGAGGGTATGACACCTTTTTTACCAGAGCTTTAGCTTCTAGATATTTTTTACTTCTTTTAGACATAATGAAATTGTTAAGTGGTCAAACACCTGCAGTAAGCTGGCTCCCACGAAATAAATATTTATTTACCTTCATACTTTACTCCCATACTTCTTGCAGTTCCTGCTAATACTTTTACAGCTGCATCCATATCATTAGCATTCAAATCTTCCCATTTAGTTTTTGCAATATCTTCCAATTGAGCACGAGTAATAGTTCCAACCTTATCTTTATTCGGAACACCAGAACCTTTTTTCAATTTTAATGCTTTCTTAATTAAAACTGCAGCTGGTGGACTTTTTAGGATAAAAGTAAAACTTCTATCATCATAAATAGTTAATTCAACTGGAACAACAGTATCTCCCATCTCTCTAGTCTCATTGTTAAATTGAGAACAGAAATCTTGGATATTAATACCGTGAGGACCTAATGCGGTACCAACCGGTGGTGCTGGATTAGCTTTTCCTGCAGCGATTTGTAACTTTACAAACGCCATAACTTCTTTTGCCATTTTTCGCGTAATTATAAATCAGTACCTTGCATTTTATGGAGATAAGCCCAAAAGTCAAGATAGTTTATTAGAACTCAAAGTCGATTAATTTTATTAGATTGTTAACTTGAGAGTGGTATTCTTTAGGGTATGAGAATGCGAATAATACATTTTGAAATTTCACAACCAAAAATGCAACATTCAACCTAGAATTGTCATTCATGTAAAATGAGGATAATCCATAGCTGTTAGTTTCATTCGTTTCAACTTGCAATCCCTCAGCGGATCTTAGTTTGATTACGCTATAGAGTTGGTCAATGTTTGAATTTCCGGTTGCGGTGAATATGTATACTTTTGCAAACATTTTAGAAGTATCTCTGATCACTTTTTTGCTAATTTCAATATCATTTAAATCGCCTACATAAACAGTTTTGAACAAGTATCCATTATGCTGGTCATCTGAAATGTAAGCAGTTGTAAACCCAGCGCTTTTAATTTGTTCATCTCTCAAATATACATTTGGAGAATTCACTACAAAGCTAGGATTTTCAAAGTCAATGTCCATAGGGTCATCACCCGATTCAACGCTTTCAGGGGAGGTGTTTTCAAATCCATCTCCAAATCCAATATCAAAATTTCCCGAGTCGCTTACAGTTGGTAGTGAGTTATTGTCCTCAAGGTCTGAGAGATTAAAAGATTCCACTTCTAGCTCATTATTTGATTCTAAGAAGTTATCAATTGCAGAGTCTTCAGCAGGTAAAAATAAATCTTCACCAAAAACCATTTCTGGATTTTCAACTAAATTATTTAAATCTTCATCTGCAAGTCCTAGAATATTAGCTTGTGTTCCATTTGAGAGATCTTCTGTTCCAGGCAAAACATACTCAAAACCTGCCTGTGCAGATTCTTGGAATTTAGGTAGATAGTCATTAATAACAACTTCAGCAACCATAACCAAGATTATTACGGAAAGAATTAACGAAAATATTGTAAACTTTCTCATCAGATTGAGATTTATTCTTCTTTAAATATATCAAGTTTTCTAGAAAACTCAATATTTTGGGGAATAAGGAATAGGAATAATAAGGCTACTTCTTTTTAACTTGAGTAAAGTCTAATTCAACAGGAGTTTCTCTTCCAAAGATCGTGATTAAGACTTTAACTTTACCTTTTTCTTCATCAACATTAGAGATAACACCATCATAATTCGCAAAAGGACCATCTAGTACCACAACGTGATCATTTTCTGTAAAGTTGATTTTGAATTTAGGCTCAGCTTGACCCATTTGCTTCTTAATGATTTTCCACTCTTCTGGTTCAACAGGTACAGGTATAGTTCCAGATCCTACAAAACCAGTAACATTAGGTGTGTTTCGAACTACATACCAACTATCATCGGTCACAACCATATCAACAAGTACATAACCCGGGAAGATAGTTTTTTCCACGGTAACAGGTTCACCTTTCTTAATTACGATTTGCTGTTCTTTAGGTACTACAACATCAAAAATCATATCTTGCATTCCAAGTGATTCAATCCTCTGCATCAATGCTTCACGTACAGCATCTTCGTAACCTGAATATGTATGAACGACATACCAATGTCTTCCAGTATCTTCAGCTTGTCTAGCCATAATTTAGGCGTTTAAGTTAAGTAAAAATAAGTAAATCTCGTTAAAGAGCAGATCAAGTAGACCTAAGATGATAGCGATAATGGTACAACTAATCAGAACAATAATTGATAAACGAATTGCTTGATTCTTTGTAGGCCAAGTCACCTTTGTTAGCTCTTCAAAGCTGTTTTTAATGTAATTAGATATAGCTTTCATAATCAAATTTAAATACCTCTAAAAAGCGGGCAAGAAATTTTCTTGTCTAACTATACCACTCTCGAACTTTTTATTGCAAGTGGAAAGCGCTAAAGCGTTGAAAAAAACTAGAAAAAATGTTAAAATAACAAGATTAATCAAACCAAATGAAGTTTCTAGATAAACTAGGAAGCAAAAAAGAAATACTAAAATTTGCCTTTTTAATGTTTCTAGCAACAGCTTTAGTATTGCTCTTACCTCATATTGATATTGCTAACGCCAGGGAATTATTGCCGTTAAGTGATGATGCTTGGAAAGAATATAGGTCTTCAATTTCAGCTCCACCCAAAGCTCAGGATGGTATCGAAACTACAAAAACTCTAGTTTTCTCTGCACTCGGTTACGCAAAAGTATTAATCGCAGTGATAGGTATTTTGTTTATTACACTACAAGGTTACAGACTTGTTACATCTACTGGTGATGAAGAAGCAGTCACAAAAGCAAAAAGAGGAATTACATACAGTTTGATCGCCTTTGTAATTATTAGTATGTCTCAAGATCTAGCTAAAATTTTCGATTTCGAGAACACAACGGTTCTTTCAAGTCCTCAAGATATTCTTAGCAGGGTAAGAATCTTTGATAGACAAGTGGAAGTAGCAATCACCTTCATAAAATATATTATCGGAAGTTTTGCAACGCTAATGATCGTAAAGGCTGGTCTTAAACTTGTAACAGCAGGAGCAGATGAAGAAGAAGTAACGAAGCAAAGAAAAGCAATAATGTATTCGATTTCAGGCCTTTTACTCATATATATAGGTGATATAGCGATAAACAAAGTTTTCTACAAGATCGACAAAGACCGATATTCAGGAATTAATGGAGCTCAAGCCGGAATTGATGTGGGGGAAGGAGTTGATCAGATAGTGGGAGTGACTAACTTAATTGTATCTTTTGTCGGGCCAATAGCATTATTAATGCTGATCGCTGGAGCTGTGATGTATGCAACTGCCGGTGGGAATGAAGAAAATTTAGAAAGAGCAAAAAGAGTCGTTGTTATGACGGTTCTAGGAATAGTAATTATGTATGGTGCTTTTGCCTTAGTTAGTACTGTTCTTGCCGGACGTTTGGAAGATGTAGGTGCCTTATTAGCTGAATAAAAATGAAAAAAATTATTAAACAATTTGTTATAGCCATTCTGCTAGTAAATATAGCTCTAACAGCTCATATTTCGATTGCTAATGCGCAGGGAACTCCTTGTCCACCAACGCCCTTAGATGAAAGTACCACACCAGTTACTTCGCCATTACAGCGAATCCAAACAATAGGTGGTTGTGAACAATCAGAAGGAGGAACTGGATTAAACAATTTTTTACAAGGGCAACATCCAGATGCACCACCTGATTATTTGCAGCCTGGAGTGGGAACTATAACAAGTCCAGTATTCTTCGCGATTGATTTATTCCGCTTTGCAATGAGTTCTATTGCCATGCTTGTTATTATTGTACAAGCTCTAAAACTCATCAGCACTCAGTCGGATGAAGAAGCTGGCAAAGCAAAAAACACAATAACTCTGGCAGTTATTGGTTTCGTGGTAATACAAGCAGCAGATATTATTGTTAATAGAATATTTTTTGGTGAGCAAGGTGAGGCCTTTGAGGATATTGCCACTGGGCAACTATTTGCAGAAGAAGGAGTTAGTCAAATTCGAGGAATTATTGGATTAGTAGAGGCATTTCTAGGCGCAGTTGCAGTTCTAGTCTTAATTGTTAGAGGATTTACATTAATGGTCAGTGCAGGCGATGAAGAAGCAATCTCAAAAGCTAAAAGGCACGTTATTTACGCTACTGTTGGACTATTTATTATTGGAATATCAGAACTTGTCGTTCGCGGGTTTATTTTTCCGGAAGCGGGAACAGAACTCCCAAGTGTTGATCGAGGTAGAAGAATAATAGTGACAATTGTAAATTTCATTTCCGGATTCATTGCGCTATTTGCTTTTCTATCACTTTTTTATGCCGGATACAGATACGTTATGTCTGCTGGAAATGAAGAGGAGACTGAAAAGGTGAAAAAGACAATTTTCGGTTCAGTTGTAGCAATAGTGCTAGCCTTAGGCTCGTTCGCAATTGTAAATACTCTTGTAGATTTTGAGCCAGAATTATTCGCAGATCAAAACCCTGAAGCAGCAGATTCAGAGCAAAATTCAGAAGCTTCACCTGTGCCACCTGGAGGACAAATTGAAAACCCTTAATATCCTTTCTCAAAAGGGGTGAATATGATATAATTATATGATGAAAATTTTCAAAAAAACAAAAACAAAAAGAATTCTTTCAATTTTAGGGCTAATTATTGCCTGTTTATTTGTATTTAAATTAGAAATATTAGACCAACAAACAGCCTTTGCTGACACTGACTGGTTTAGGTTAGAAGAAGGAGAAGATCTTTCTTTTGTACAATACGAAGGTCAATTAGCTGATTTAAGCGCAGAAGGATATGATCCAACTTTAACTCAATCAAGCGATTTTAGAGAGTTTGTGATCGGAATTGTAAACTTCGCTCTTGGATTCTTAGGTCTTTTGGCAGTTATAATAGTCATTTACGGAGGTGTACTTTATGTTACAGCTGCAGGTGAAGAGGAAAACACTCAAAAAGGTAAAAAAGCAATTACATATGCAACTATAGGCATCCTTATTATCATGGGATCTTTTGCATTTGTTAACACAATACTAAGTGCACCTGGTGATGGTTCACAAAACACAGGTAGAACTACAGTTGGAGTAACAGGTGGGGGATTCAATGCTTTTGGAGAAAGAGTTAGAGCAATTGCTCAAGATATCTTTAGTGGATTTGAAGTATTAGATGAAAGCACTTTAGTTCTTAAAGGTATCCAGCAAGATGCAAATGATCCAAGTATTTCACCTAGCGATGATAAAATATTACAACAAGCGAATATCTTAAGTTTCCTTTTTAACACGAGAACAAGACTCATCGAAATTAAAACAAGTGTTCCACAGTTCTCGCAAGCAGCAGCGGAAATTAACAGTATTCTTTTAGAAATAGATCAAGATATTGCAAAAATTGAAAACAATCCAAATTATAGACAATACATTGGTAAAGAAGAAGATCGAGATTCAGAACAGGCAGAGTGTGTATTCTCATTTGGTACTTCCGGTTGCGATGAGGAAGGTGTATTCGATGGAGAAGAACCATTAAATAGAAGCCAAGCAGAGCAAAGATGTCCTGCACCTGCTGTTTTGAGATTAGAGGATGATAACGAAGTTTGGGCTTGCTACAGAGGACCCCATGAAGTCTGGGGAGAATCTTGGGCAAAATACAGTAGCGATAATTCAAGAATTTCCAATTTGGTTGAGCCAATAAGAGATGATTATGTAAGCACTTTATATGAGGCTTTTATCGAGTTAGAAGAAATTAATTTCGCACTTAGAGGTGTTCCTGCGCTTGCAGCAGATGGATCGCCAGCAAGAACAGCATTTTTAGCTTTTAAGAATAGTTCTGCCTATGGATTTCAAGTTGGACAAGCCACAGCTGAAGATGACATCGAACTCATTTCAGATTATCTAAACCCGTCAAACACAACTTCAGTACAAACAATTGAAGAAATAATCTTCCCAGTAAATGGAGGATTCTTCTCAGAAATTATTAACTGGGATATAAATACTACGGCTTCTACAGCTGGACCAAAAATGGGGGCAGGATTAGAAGCCCAAGGAATATATCATGAAGAGTTAACTGAAACAGAATTCGTACAAGCAAGATTAACTGCAGATGTAATTGAAGGTAATGCACCTTTGACCGTATTGTTTGATGCTTTGGCCACAAGTGATCCAGCCGGAGGAAGTTTAAGAGGAGGAAATATCATTTGGGATATAGCTGGCTCACAAACGTCTGAGGAGCTTTATACAAATAACAACTTTGAAGAAAATCTATTAATTGATGACGAATTTGGTGATGCTGTCTTTTGTGATTTTACAAGTACCTTTAATACTGATAGTGGCAGTATTAGCAATCAAGAAAATGAAGATGATGTAACTAAAAATGAACTTCTTGGTTCAACTGCTCAGAGATGTACATTTACACGACCTGGAACATATAATGTTGCAATAAAAGTTCAATCAAATGAACCAACTCAGTATGCACCTGGAGTAAGTGTCCTTACAATTGTTGTAAGGCCTCCAGCAACAGAAATCAATTATAAAGTTTGTGAAGGTTCTTGCCCATCTTCAGAGTCAGCTGCAGGCAGTGGACTAAGACAATATACAATTAGTAGATATGAAAATAATGTCCAAATTATCAATCGAAGTAGAATTGAAGTCCTAACAAGTATTGCAGAAGCTGGTTTGACCTTCGATGCCGGAAGCACTCAAGCAGAACTATTTAAATGGGATTTTGATGGAGGCGACGCGGATGATCAATACGAAGAATTCTTAGCCTCAAACGACATTGCACAAGATGTTAAATTCACTGCACCAGGAAGATATAAAGTTGAACTAGAAGTAGTGAGTCCAATCGGAGTTAGAGATCGACATATTTTAACCGTTGTAGTCTCAGGAATTATTGCAAGTATTGATTTACCTCTAACTTCAGAAAGATTCATCAATCAACCATTAACTTTTAGCGGAAGTAACTCTCGTTCAGAAACAGGAGGAGCAATTAGATCATATGAATGGTCTATAGTTAATAGAGTCTCAGGACAATCAAAAGAATATTCAGGAGAAGTTATTGAACACACTTTTGAAGAGCCAGGTGAATACGATATTACTTTGACGGTTCAAGATGAATCTAATGATACGACAACTTCTACAGAAACTATTTCAATAAAATCTCAACCTCCTGTAGCGCAATTCACTTATTCGATTCCAAATGAATCCCAGCCCGGAACTGTTTATTTAGATCCAGATACAACTTTTGATCCAGATGGAGAAAATGAAAACCTAAGTTTTCAATGGGAAGTTGATGGTGACGCAGTTGACGATACTGATTACGAATTTATTGAGAATAATCCTCGAGCACCAATTATTAAATTTAACGAAGTAGGGGAGTATGAAGTAACTTTAGAAGTTACTGACATCTCAACAGTGGGAACTTCTAATGAAGAATCAGACAGCATCACAAAGACAATAGTGATAGATAAAGTACTTGATGTCGCATGGGCTGAAACACAAGAAAGTACCTCAATATTAAATGAAGAAGGGAAATCTCAAGTTGATTTTGAAATAATTACTGACAACGGAGTTGCATATGAAATCGACTTTGGAGATGGAGATGTTTCAGTTGGAGAAACAAATCGTGGCGGAGTTACAACTATTCCACATACTTATACTGAAGGTGGAAAATACACGGTGAATGTCACAGTATTTGATGATGAAGATAACGATACAACTATTCAAAGAAGATTCTTTATCGGAGGTGGAGAAAATCCAATCGCAAAAATTAACTTACTTGTAAATGGAGTACTCATTACCGACCTAACTGATCCTGTAGAAGTTTCAAGAAGAGACATTTTAACATTAGACGGAAGTTCTTCAAGAAATACGGATGGTACTGGAAGAAAGCTAGTCTTCGGATGGAATTTTGGAGATACTGAACAAAGTGCCAGCAGAGAAGCTACACATTCGTACAATGAGCTAAGTCCAGAAGAGCCAGGATATTTCACAGTTAGACTTCAAGTGACTGATCAAGACGATCCTACACTTATTGATACTGATGAAATAAGGATAAGAGTTGTCAGTGAACCACCAAAATTTTCTTCAATTCAAGCTATCCCAGCTTCAAGAGAAGCAGAGCTAGTGACACCGGTAAGAGTAAATGTCCGAGCATTTGGGGTAGATGATCCTGACGGTACAGTTTCTCAATATAGATGGTGGTACTTTGATCTTGATGATCCAGATGAACCTTTAGGGATGCAAATTACCACAAGTTCAAATGCCCAGCTTACAATTGGAACAAACGGTCAAGAAGGACAAGAAATAACATATGGATTTGGCCTAGAAATAACTGATGATGATGGTTTGAAGTTTTCGTCTGAAGAGATCTTCAATACACCAGCTAACGCACCAAGTGTAGAAGTGACAAACGGTCCGAATGATCTTCCAACTGCAAGATTTAACGTAAACACAACAAGTACATTTACTGGTGGGAAAGTAGTCTTTACAAGTGCTTCAGAAGACCCGGACGGAAACATTGTTAGATATATCTGGGATTTTGAGGGTGATGGATTTTTCAATAATACACCTACGGATCAAGCAACAGTAGAATACATTTATGAAGACCGTAATTTAGAAGGATATGATGTTAGGCTAAAAGTAATTGATGATAAAGGTGGAGAGTCAATTTCTAGTCCAGTAACTGTTTATGTCGATGCATTATCAGAGCCTCCTGTAGCAGCTTTTAATTATGAAATTGTAGAGGGAAGTGCAGGTAAAAGAGTAAGATTCACAAATAATTCTTCAGCAGATATCGAAGCAGGAGCTGAAATAATTCAATACACCTGGGACTTCGATACAAATTCGTCTTTTTCAAGTGCAGATAGCGATGGTGATGGAATTAAAAGCAATGATTCTGATTCAACACAAGTAGATCCATCAAGACTTTATACAGAATATGGAGTTTATACTGTTCAGCTAACAGTTACGGATAATCAAGGAAATAGTGACACGGTAACGCAAACGATAAATTTGGTTAGTCCAGCAGTTGCACCAACTGCAGCATTCACTTATAACGCAAATGGTCAATCAATTAGCTTTGTAAATAATTCAACCTCCAGTAGTGAATTGATACTTTCAGCATTTGCTTGGGATTTTGATATTCAAACTGATTCAAATGGTGATGGTGATCCAACAAATGATATAAATTCAACTTCAAGAAATCCAGTTACAAGTTATCCAGAGTTTGGGGAGTACAACGTGAAATTAACCGTTACAGATAGTAATGGTAATCAAGATAGCGTAACAAATCCTGTCCAAGTCTTGCCGCAAGGTTCTGTAGCTGGTGAAGAATTGAGAGCTATTTTAATTACTATTCCTGCAGCTGCTGCTGACAATTTTGTCTATTTACCTGGAAGAACTGGACAAATTATCATTGATTTTTCACAGTCAGAAGGAGCGATTAGTCAGTATACAATCGATAAAAACATCTATTTCGATACAGATGGTGACGGAAATCCAAGTAATGACAGAGATTTTAGAACACCACTTCCTGGAAAATGGACTACAAATTTTGATAGTACGTGGGGGAAAACCGTAATAAAACTAACAGTTGAAGATATTTACGGAAACATAAGCACGGCTACAAGAGAAATCAAATATCCAGAAGAATAGTTAAATAGGTCAATTTGTTTAAAAAATAGACTAGTTATTTTGATTTGGCTAAATAAATTGAAAAACCAAAGATTTTATGGTTATAATTTAGCAAATTAATCCAGTTAATTATGACTGAAGAAAATAACAAAAATAATCCTCAAGATAATCAACAAAATACAAACGATCTGAATCCTGAACACGAAAATAATTTTCAGGATGATTTTGAAATGGGCAGTGACGAAGAAGATACTTCTGAAGAACCGAGAATTAACAAATACACTGATGATATTAAATCACCAGCAAATCCTCAGCAGCCTTCAACTCAATCTTCTGTAGACCCAACTGCAGCACCCCCAACTCAATCTCAATCAACACAAGATATCCAAAGTCAACAACATCAATCACAGCAATCACCTAATCAAAATAGTGCAGCTAATCAAGCACCTCCACCACCAAATTGGATGCAAAAAAAAGCTGCTCAAGCAAGTCAGGAAATCAAGAGCAGAGCAAGAAATTCACAAGGTGGAAAAAAAAGAGTATCTAATCCTGCTGCAAAGAAAAAAGCTATATTAGGTTGTTTAGGTACTTTCCTAGCTGTGGTTGTGATTTTTTTGATCCTATCCTTTATATTCATTGCTCAATCAGGACCGACTCAACAGCTTAGTCCAATTGCAGAGTTATTGGGAATACAGCAAGCATCTTTTATCAATGGATTGATCAATTTTATCCATTTGATCTTTATTTTGGTCTCTCTATTGTTCTTTACACTCACAATGGTTGGGCTGTTTCGAGCAAGTATGGCCAAGAAAGAGGATAAAATATCCAGAAAAAATAATCTGAAATTGAGTTTAATTAGTGGATCAATCTTGATTTCTATTTTTATCATTTGGCTATTTGTCTTTGTTTATCTTGATGGAAAAAGGATTAGAACAGGTGAAGAAGTTATTCTTGATCAGGCAATAGTTACAGAACCAGCTGATACGCTACTCTTAACTGCACCAATCTCAATAAGATTTGATGCTTCTAACGCAAAAATAAACTCAGCACAGTTTAGAGTTTTACAATATCAATGGGATTTTGGAGATGGAGAAACTGCAACTGGACAAGTTGTTACACACACTTATGAAGAAAAAGGCAGCGGAGATGGAATATTCAATGTAATATTAACTATTACGAGACAGGACAGAGAAACTGGTGAAGAGTTCGTAGATACATATTCAACAATTGTATCAATTGAAAATCAAGCTTTATCAGCAATAATTGAAGCAGATCCTTTAGAAGGAAGTCCACCATTAACAGTTGAATTTGATGCAAGCCAATCTATAGATCCAGATGGTGAAATAGAATCTTTCGAATGGGATTTAGATGGAGATGGTGACTACGATGATGAAACTGGGCCAACTGCGACTTATACATTTGAAGATGCTGGAAGATATATGGTAGGACTACAAGTAACTTCTACAACAGGAGATATTCAAACGGCGGAAAAAGAAATTGTAGTCTCAGAAGGAGAATTACCAACAGCTGTAATTGAAGTAACTGGAGATCCGGAAAGTTATCTAATCGATACACAATACATTTTTAGCGCAGATGAATCCACTTCTCCAAATGGGACAATAGAAGAGTATGAATGGGATTTTGGAGATGGTAGCCCAACGGCAGACACTAAGACAGCAAGCCATGCTTTTGATACAGCAGGAACTTATGAAGTAACTTTAACTGTAACAGATGAAGAAGGCGAAGTAGGAGAAACAAGTCTTCAGATTACTGTAGGACAAGTACAAGGAACACCAAATGCAGTAATAAATAGTGATCCAGAGATTTCAGGATTGAGCCTAAGAGGGACAGTTCCATTTTCTGTAGTCTTTGATGCTTCTCAAAGTACTGACAGTGATGACAATATTGTTGATTACGAATGGGATTTTGATGGCGACGGAGTTACAGATGGTTTTGGAGAAAGAGTAAATCATACCTTCAATTCAGCTGGAACATATGATGTTGGTTTAACAGCAATTGATGCAGATGATAATGAAGGTGAAGCTAACATGATTGTTATTGTTGAAGCTCAAGGTGTTGTAGCAGACGTAACTGCTGATAAAACAAACGGTTCTGCACCACTAACAGTAACTTTTGATGCCAGTGGATCAAGTTTTGACTTGGGGTCTATCACTAGTTATGAGTGGGACTTTGGAGATGGTACATCAACAAAGTTAGGAAATGCTCGTATCTCTCATAAATACTCTTCAATTGGTACATATACCGCAACTGTAAAAGTGATCGGTTCAGATGCTTCAACAGATACTGCTGAAATTATTATTACAGTAAGGGAAGTGCCTTTAGCTGCTTGTTTTGTTTCAGTATTCGAAGAAGGTCCTGCACCATTACAAACAAGCTTTGATCCAGGATGTAGCACTGGAACAGTAACAAGCTACTTCTGGGAATTTGGAGATGGATCCACTTCAACCCAACGAAAACCTGTCCACACTTTTGATGAAGCAGGAACTTACACAGTAACCTTAGAAGTTTCAGACGCTGACAACACAGTTAGCACCTCAACCTTAGAAATTAACGTAACAGAATAATGGCAAAGAAAAACAAAGCTGGACTTACAATTGTAGTTGTAATTGCAATAATTGGTCTACTAGCAACTATTTTAGCTCCGTTCTTTTTAGCAGGAGGATATTAGAAGTTTAAATATGAGAATAAAAAAAGATTTGAACTATTGCTCAAATCTTTTTTTATCTAACCTATTTAACTTTTTACTTTCGTCTTGCTACTTTAATTCCACCAGCAATAGACCCAACAGCAAGTAAACCTAAAATTGCTGGTCCTGTTGCCGGTAAAGAATTAGGTAGAGTTTCAGCAGTATTTGCAGCAATCACATCGTTTGAATTCGATTGTGAAGCTTCATCATTATCCGTGCTGCCACCAAGTGTCAAAGCTGGTGGTGCTTCATTTTCTTCAGTAGAGTCATCTGTAGTTGTTTCATCTTCGACAACAGTTTCGTCTTCAGTCGTATCATCATCAGGAGTTTCATCCTCCGGAGCTGGATCTTCATTCGTATCTTCATCTCCACTACCAAAAGGGTTTTCTACGCTTGGAGGTGCATCACCATTTGATGCCAAAGCCACAGGAGTCATAGTCATTGCAAGCAACAATGTCATTACAACCACCGCTGATAAATTTTTAATTGATTTTGTCATTGTTTTGTTTTTATTTTTTTATCATGTAATTATAGCATGGACTGGTTAAAAATTCAAGCTTTAACAGCTGAGTCTTTTACACTTCATGAGGTACTAAATAGCTAGTATTTAAACAGAATTACAAAGATTAAAATAAGTTAGTCCAATTTGTAAAAAAATTTTTATTTTTTCCATAATTTCGGGCTAAAAATCCCTAAGACAGGGAATAAGAAATAAACTAAGACTCCAGGTCCAGTTCCAGCAGTTGTTCCAGACTGAGTATTTTGCATCGCCATTGTTGCAGCGGCTTGTGTTTGTTGGTTTACTGGCTGAGGAGAGGGTTGGCTATTTGAGCTGTTTGTTGTATTTACAGATTCAGGAGTCTGTTGCTGCCCACCATTTTCAAAATCATCTTGGTACTCCACGGTAACTTGACCAGTTGCAATATCTAGAACATCTCCAGAGTCATTGTCACGTGCAGTAATTTTATAGAAGTAAGTTCCTTCCGTAACTAAATCTCCAGAATCATCTAGTTCATCAGTTCCATTCCAAAATCCAAAATGATCACCTGCCATCAAGTCTCCTTGAAATAATTCAATCACTGGTTCATTTGACTCATCTATAATTTCCATTTCAATCTCAGCATCACCATTTAAAGAAAAAGTGATTTTTGCTTCTTCCATTGTCGGATTAAATTGATCTGGATCTATATCAATATCTGTAATTCGAATATCAAAATCATCAAGTGAAACCCATTCCTCATCGTCGCATATAAAGTCAATCTCTTCGATTACTTGTCCTTGATTATTAGCTTCACATTCATAAAATTCGTCTTCGAAACAAACTTCACTATCGTTGCTTTCTAACTCACCGTCAGAACACACTTCAGAAAGGATCCATTCCTCATTTTTACAAATTACTCCTAAATCATCAATTTCAAAGCCTTCTGTATTTTCTGAGCAAAGGATATACGAACCATCACTACAAACTTCAGAGCTGCCATTAATAATGTCTCCTTCAGTACAGCTATCACTATTGTCACCAGTTTGTAAACTAGGAGGTCCATCTGGTGGAGATGAACTTCCATTATCTGGAGTAGTCCAAGAGCCAGATTCACAAACGACATCTAGCTCATCTAAAGTTAAACCTTCAGCAGCATTAGAACAAACGATATAGTCGTTTTCAAAACATATTTCACTGTTTGCATTTAGTAAATCTCCATCAGTACAGCTTTCATTGTTTTCAGATAAATCAGGTGGAACAAATTCCTCCCCACCAACAGAAAAGGTCCATTCCAAATCTTCAGAAAGTGGATTCGGAAAATTAATTATTGTCGAAGCTGGGATTGAAACTGTATAAGTTGAATTGTTTTCTAACTGAGAATAAGGGATTGATAAAGTATTTGTAGCTTCGTTATAAGTCATTGGCGCTGTTGAAAGGTCAACATTCTCTCCGCTTTTTAAAATTACAGCATCTTGAGTTTCGTCAAATAGAAGATCATTTTCTTGAAAAACAACTTTTAAAGCGCCAGCTTCAGTTGAGCTAATGACTTCATTGTCAGCAGGGGAGACATTTACAAGTGTTGGTCCATTTTCTGTTAACTCAGTACCGGGTGGTTCTTCATTTTGATTCCCTGTGCCAATAAATCCCTGGAAAAGTCTATTCGTTTCATTTCCAAAGAATAAAAAGTATAAGGCAAAGATGAAGACAATTCCGAACGCAATAAAATAATACTTGTTCTTAAGGATTTGCTCTTTTGCTTTATCTAGAAAGCTTTTTTCCTCGAATGGTTCTATGAATTCTTGCTCGGCCATTTGTAGTAAATTGATTTAAATCTATATATTATAAAACAAATCGACGTAATTAGCAAGAGGCCAAGTAGTGTAAAAAAATTAAGGAAATAAAGAAAAAATATTAATCTTTATCTAAGCTACTTTTAGTTTTCCATTTACCAACAGGTAAGAATTATCAGTTTTTTCGATTAAGAAATCATTCTTACTGCTGAGTTGAATAACAGTTTTTAATTTACAATGATTCTTAATGAACTTCTCAACTAGTTTTCTATTATTTTCATCAAAAGAATGCCAAAAATTATCAAGAATTAAAATCGGACAATCTCCGTATACAGCCTTCACAAGTGCCAGTTTAATCTTTTCGCTAGTTGAAAATCTAATATCATCTCCATAAATCTTCGCTTGAAATTTTCTGCTATCAAGTCCTAAAATTTTCTCATTCAGTTTCAGTTCGTTGCAGAGATAAATCAACTTCTCATCAAATCCTTTAGTTTTCTTTTTACCTCCAGAGCTTAAAAAGTGAAAGATAGTTCCTGTCGAAAGTAAAAAGTTTTCTGAAACAACGGAAATATTTTTCCTTAATGTTCTGGCACCAAGTTCTTTATAACTTTTACTATCAAACAACACTTCACCAGAAACGGGACGTCTAAAAGCCATTAACATCTCAACGAAAACACCTTTTCCCGAAGAGTTATCTCCAAGTATCGAGATCTTTTCACCAGATTCAATATCGAGTTTAATCTTTTTTAGTTTGAAAGGACTTCTTGAATTCTTATAAGTTACACCTCTAATCTCTATTTTTCCGCTCAGATTCTCTTTACTAATTCTAGAAAGTTTTTCATTAGAGACATACGGAAAAACAGTTTTAATACCAATTTTACCAGCTTCATAGTAAGAACTCATTAGAAGTGTAATTTCAAACGGCCTAAAAAGTAGATGAATATAAAGCACAAAGAAAATAAATTCAGAAAAAGTAAGTTCTTGCATATTTAGATATTTTCCTCCCACAGCAATAAAAACTATAACTAAAAGCATACTTACCGCATGTAGAATCACTTTGTTATAGCGATAAATCAAGTTTCTTTCAATTCTGACATCTAGATCTTTATTAACCAAACGATTAAAACTTCTAGCCTTTATATCTTCAATTGCACTAGCCTTAACTTCTGCAAATGATCCAAGCGTTTCTTCTGCGTTTTGAAAGATTTGCTTATTTAAGGTCATTAAATTCAAAGCATATTTACGAACAATGAGTTGAATAATAAATAGGTAAAGAAAGAACACAGGGAAAACAGCTAAAAATAACATCACTAAACGTGAATCAATAAAGAATGTAGCTATAAATAGTGCAACAAAATTTAAACTTTGTTGCACAAAGGTACTACCCCATTCACTAATTAGAGATTTTACTAAGCTGATATTATACGAAAGGTAAGCAAGCACTTTCCCAGTTCTGATATTTGCAAATTTATTAGATGTTTTTCTTAATATTCCACTAAAAAAATCTTTCTTTAATTCTGCAACAAACTTCATAGTATATTCCACAAGTACTTTCTCTTTAATTACTGAAATAACAGCAAAAGCAATTATTAAACCGACAGCATAAAAAAGAATTCTATGAAAATCTTGAATTAAATAAAGTTTCTGCACACCTTCCTTTAAGACAAACGGGATGGCAGTGTAAAGTAGAGAACTCAAAAGCATTAATATAAAAATTGCCACCACTTTACCTTTTTCATTAGTTAGTCTCTTAAAAAACTTTCCGTAAAGTTTCCTCTCAATTTGTTTTTTATCAATGTTGTCTTTTTTCTCTGTTTTTATTAATTTCATTTTTTTATTTTTTGGTCAGTA
>CAYNUR010000005.1:0-19110 GCA_964400435.1 uncultured Candidatus Peribacteria bacterium | reverse complement strand
TAATAATTGTAGTTTATAATAAAAAACAAAAACAAATAACCAATTTTGTTATGAAACTCAACAAAAATCAAAAAGGTTTTACCTTGATTGAGCTTCTGATCGTAATTACGATCATCGGTATCTTGGCGGTGGCTTTCTTGCCTAGTATTTTAGGTGCACCTGCACAGGCAAGAGATTCTCAAAGAATTGCATCTGTAGGTAATGTTGCTGAAGCATTGGCTCTTGGTAGTCTAAATGGTGATGCACTTCCAACTGGTACAGGATGTATGGCTTCTGGCTCTGCTCCAGACTTTGCAAATTTTATTGATGAGTTAGGTGGTAGTCTTCCTGTAGATCCACTGGAAACATCAATTACTTATGGAACTACGGCTTGTGCTGGTGGTAACTATTTATACTCAGGGGATCCTGATGCAGCTGGTACATATAGTTATGGTATTATTGCGAAACTAGAAAACTTAGATGGTGCTTCTGCCTCTCAGTTAGTTAACTGTTCTGAAGCAGATGATTTTGGAACTGCTGGTTTTGACCAATCAGTTGCTCCAACTACTGATGCAAATACTTGTTACTATGTTCTAGGACAATAATCTAATCTAAAAGATTAATTTAAGGCGGCTCAATGAGTCGCCTTTTTTGTTTATTATTCTTTTCTCATTTATTAAACTGATTTGAGAAAATTTCATTTAGGAAGTATAGATTTCAAGAAAATCACAACTCCCCATGGTGCATTTTCTAAAAATTTAGTTTTTTTTGATTGAAACAATTTCGTAGAAAATATGGAAATTTTACAAAGGTTTTTGGCTTTAGTGACCTTTCTCACATGATTTTTATTGACTAGCACACCTTGAACTAAATACGTCAACAGAAAAGGGCTTTTTTGCTTTATTCTTTCTGCTTTTTCGGACTGGAAAGTGATATAATTATTGGATGGCAAAATGTGCCCGGATCTCATTCTGAAGACAATTTATGAATATTTGGAGAAAAATTAGGGATTCTATTTGTTCTTTACTTATTGCTTGTTTGCTTGTGAATGCTGTTACTCCTTTGCAGGTTGCTTATGCTATTTCATTCAATCCTGAAGCTGAGGCTGCTATTTTTGCTCCTGAGGCTGGGGAGCAAAATGAGGTTTTTGATCTTGTAGCGATTATTGTTGATACTGAACTGGATAGTGATGGGAGAAATTATATTGGACTGCAAAATGATTATCCTTCACTTGGAGCTGATTCTATGGGAGCTAGAATTTTACGTTATGCAGAAGACATTACTTCTCATAATGAAATGACTGATACCAAGATTCTTTTCTTTGATAAAGAGGAGGATTCTGTTCAGGATCTGGCAAAAGCGCTGGAAAATCTTTATATAAATGGAAGTGAAGGCCGAAGCAATCGTCTTGCTGGAGTTGTTTTGATTGGAGATATTCCCCTACCGGTTGTGAATAAAGCTGGGAATAGATTTGCTAGTGTATTTCCTTATACAGATTTTGAAAATAAAGCTTATAACTATAATCCGGAAACTAATTACTTTGAATTAGATACTTTTGTTAGTTTTCCTAAGCCGGAAATTTGGCACGGGATTTTGAGAAGTCCTGAAGATTCTGTTGCTGGAATGGAAAAACTGGCTAGTTATTTTGATAAAAATCACCTCTACTACCAAGATGAACCTGAGTTTGCAGACTTTCAAAAGCGAATGTTTATTGGAGATTTAGTTGCTGAACAAGCGAAGATTAACTCTGATGTATACGATTATTATTTGAATTATTTGGATAATCTAGAAAACTTAGCTTACCAAAGATTCAATAAGCATTGGGCTCAGGACATTACGGAAGAAGCAACTGGTGGTTTTTCGGATTTAGCTGCTGCAAGTGAAAATTCTGATGTGATCAACCCTGAAGGACAGGAATTTTTGGATAGTGTAGGTGGAGATAATGCTCTCGCGTTAGTTCCTGATGTGCAAACTAAACAGATTATTGAACAATTTCTTATTCCTTATTACCAAGTCTTTAGCAATTATATTTCTCAATTAAACGATTTTGCTGAAAACACTGGGAGATATGAACCAGTTGAGGTTGATAATGTACCGGTTTTGATTTCTATGAAAGATAAATATTCGCAACTTTATGTGAAAGATGTGAATACTGCTTTGGAGAAAAAAATTAATGAAGTTTTAGACCAAATTCAAGAACCATTGCCGATTTTAGTTTCATCAGAGTTAAGTGGATTTATTGATGATGCTCCTTTCGTTGTAAATGATGGAGCATTGATTCCTCGAACAAGTCTGACTTATAGATTCAACTATTATAATGAGAAAACTAATAATAATTATATCAATGGGGTTGAGTCTGATTTATTACAATATGCTAATCAGTGTAGTGTTTATGCGGGTTCTACTAGGAGTGAATACTATAATGATGAGCTGAACTATGATCCTAAATCTGTTGATGGTGAATATTCGATTCTAACTAGGAATTTGAGTTCTGATTCAATTGAAACGGCTTTTCCTAAACATACGATTGGTCTAAATACTAGATTGATTTCTCCTGAAGATGCTTTGGAAATTGCTGGTGTTTCTGAACCTGGTGCTTTGATTGAGGATGATTTGGAGAAGGGAATTCCTGCTTTTTCTCCGAATATTATTCGGGCGAATTATGTAAATCCTTTGAATGGAAAATTGCAAAAAGGTGATCTAATCGTGAAGATTAATGATAAGAAAATTGATTATAAATGGACTGTAGAACAGGCAATTGAAAAGGCTTATAGCGATGTTCAAGACGTTATTTCTAAGGTTAATGGTGATGAGCTAGAAGATATTGATGAAGATATTTTAGAGAAAATTTATATCATCTCTGGAGAAAATCTTGGACAAGGAGATATAGAAAATGCTGCGGCTAATATTGGAATTGAATTTTACCGTGACGGACAATTAGAACGAACAAATGTGACTTTTACGGTTAATGAAAATGCATTAACTGGAAGTTCAGATCCACAAGGTAATCCTGAGATTTTTATTGCTTTATCAACTATTGGTTTACCTAGAAATCCCCTTACACAAAACATTTCAATTGATTTTGAGGAAGGGACAAATGGAGGAATCTTTTCTTTATTTGAAATTCGTCCAAGTGGTGCGCACGGTGGGATTTCAAATTCTGGTTATGACAGTTATGCTGGTTGTAGTTTGTCTTCATCTGGTCGAAATAGTGATAGATGTTTTCCGTTTGTTGCCCTCCAACCTGTCAAAGATATGGCTGGAAGTGTGACTTTGCAAAAAGTAAATGTCCCAGGAGAAGGGGAGAAATTGATGTTTAGAGAACGTGTTGATGTTTCAGATACTGGGCAAAATACAACTGAATCTGAACCTTATGCAAATAGCCTTGAGCTTTTCCAATTTCCTGGAGGTGGAGAAAATGATTATTACCAGTTCGAAGATATTGATGAAGTTCATTATAATAGTTGTTATTTTGGTCTTCCTGGAACTGATCTTTTGAGCAATGATTCAAATCCATACACTGATCCACTTGATAAAAATTCTGCTCCGATTGGAGGTTTTGATCCTCTCGAAGATGAAAAAGAGTTTGATTGGTATGGAAGATTCTTGAAAGGAATTGGAGATTTTATTGCTAGTAATCAAGCATATGACATCGATGACTCTCCTGATAAAAGTGAGTTTTTGATCGATATTGATGAATTTACTGCTGCTGATGTTGTTCTAAATAATGAAGGAAGTGGAAACTTTGTTGTGACCTTAAAGACTTTCTCTGATCGATATGGGATGTTTGATGGAATTGATAATGATAATGATGGCATTCGCGATTACGAATGGAGAGATATTGATGAAGATGGAGTTTATGAAACAAAATGGTATGACTTTGATGAAGCCCAACCTGTTTATGGAATTCCAAGCTGGAATACTGAGGAAATTGCTCGAAAAATGCTAAGTCATCAGACGAAATATGTCATTCCAGCTGGATTACCAAATAATCCTTTTGGAGTTGATTTAACTTTAAATGTAAATCCTAGTCAGTATAAAGATGTGGAAGTTTCTAGTTTGATTTATCATAATGAACCTTCAGATGAGACTTTAGCGACTCAGATTTTAGCTCGAACTGCTTTAAGTGTTCCGATTGATAGTCCAAGATATGCTGCGATTCAAACTGCTCCCCTACCTGGACCGGAATATCCTGAACCAGATCCTGTTGATTCAAATGTTGATGCCCAAGCTATTGTTTCGCAATTGGATATTGATTCTCACTATTATCCTGGAGAAACAAGAAAAATTGTTTATCCTAATTTATATAGAACTGATAATTTAGCTCAACTACAAGCCAACTTGAGTTCGTTGGCTACTGAAATTGCTTTGATGCCAGGTAGTTATCGTATTTTTGGAGAGAATGCTACGGCAGATCAATATTCAGCTATTCAGATTCGTGATGAAATTTTGGAGAATTATTTTAGTCCTGTTGTGAATGGAGCATTCGATAATCCTACAAATGGCTATGATTTAGAAATAGCCGATGAGGAAAAAGTTGCAGATGCTTTGGAATGGTTGAATTTAGACATTGATGGTAAGCATGAATATGTTTTGAAAAAATACTTAAATGGAGAGGAAAATGCCTTTGTAGGTGACCAAACATTATTGCCAGCTCCTCAAGGTTATGATGTAGAAACTGGTTATGAAGCGGCATATTTGGTTTTAGAAGGAGAACGGGATTATTTTGATTTTGGTTTTAATAAAGACCAAAATGAAGAGACTGATTCTAGATTTAATCCACTCAGTGAAGACTATATTGAGCCTGGTGCTCCTGATTACAATCAAATTCAGAATCAATTAGCTGCTGAACAAAGTGGAAATTCTGGAGGACAAAATAATGAGGATGATGAAGATGAAAGTTATCAATTTGTTGATTTAGAACAGTTTTTGAAAGAAGTTGAAGAATTTATTAATTACTTCACTACAGAACCTGAATTTTATGATTCTTGTGGATTTACTGAAGCTTTTGACCAAGATGGTGATATTCCTGTTCCTGATGGCCAAAGTAATTCTGCTGGAACTTCTTCCTCCGGTTCGGAATTAACTATTGCTGAACCAAGAGCTTTGAATCTTTCGGTAAATCGAACTGCAGTTGCAGCAAATGATTTGGAAGATTTAATTGTGACAGTTCGAGTGCTGGACCAAAATGGTCAACAAATGGGACATCAGGCTGGAAATATTCGTATTAATCTTACTGTTAGGCAGGATGAAGAAAATCCGGTTTTGAGAACTAGCGATAGATTAGAAAAAGTTCCTGTAAATGGTGAAGTTCAGTTTAAACTACAAGCTGCGGGCGGTGGAGGTCAGGTAACATTGAGCGCTAATTCTGAAAATTTGATCTCTAACTCTGTAAATGTTTTTGGATTAGAAACTGATTTAAGAATGTTTAGTTTTGTGACTTTTGAACCTGAATTTAACGAAGATATTGAATTAGAAATTGCTAGATTAGTTGATGATCAAGAGACAATTGATGCTTTGACTAATCAAGATGAAGACTCAACTAGTATTGAAGATTTATTGGGTGGTGAAATGACTATTTTAGAAGCTGAAAGTGATGAAGGTAGTGATGATGATTCTGATATCAATGGCGGTTCAGGAAGTTCTGGAGATGGAAGTTCTGGTCAGGTTAGCGGCGGAATTGATGTAGATGAAGATGATTTTTCAATAAGTGAAGATCTTGGTGAAACTATTGAGGAAATTCAAAATGGGACAAATAATAACAATTCTGCACAAAATGATGGACTGGGCGGGAATCAAACTGTGGATTCAGAAAATGTTACTTCTACTGATTCGGGACAGAATACAGATTCAAACGAGAATCAAAGTGGTTCTGAAAATGCTGATTCATCAGGAAATGAGGAAACAATCGATGAAAATGGCAATATCGTAATTTTGGAATCTGAATTAGTTGAAGATGAAGATAATGAAAATGTTGAAGAAGATACTGGTGAAACGGTTGATTCTGAAGTTGAAAATGAAACCGAAGATAATGAAGAAGTTGAACTAGAAAATGAAGCGGATGTTGATGCTGAAACTGACTCAATTAATGAAAACTTAATAGACACTTGGCAGGATTATTTCTTGCAAAATAGATATTATGAACAGTACTTCATACCTGAAAGTCGGAGATCAAATACTGAAAGTAGTACTGTAAATTGGCAAGCTCAAGCGTTTTCTGATCAGATGACATCTGGTCGTATGATTGCTGCTTTACCTGATTCTCAAAATCCATTTATTGATGCGGTTGAAAATCCTGAATCAACATATTTATTGGAATCTAGTGATCAATTTGTGGCAAATGGTGAATCATTAATGATGGTTCAGGCACAAATACTTGATGAAAATGGTGATCTTGTGACCGCTAATGGTTTAACAGTAAGATTTTCTGTTAGTTCAAGTGATTATCCTGATATGGTTGTTTTTGAAAATGGTGATTTGACGAGTGTGGAAGATGGAATTGCAAGTGTGTATTTGAGAGCTGGGACGAAAGCTGGGAGATTGACTTTAAAAGCTGAAGTTCTTGGTGGAGGTTATCCTGTTCGTGAGAAGGAGATTTATTTGTCGCCTGGTGAACCAGTTTCAATTGAGATCAATCCTGAGACAAATACTTTGGTTGCAAATGGTGAATCTAAAAGTAATGTTACTTTTATTTTGAGAGATGAATTTGGGAATATTGCTAATAATACTTTTGCTCAATTAGCCTTATTTATCACTGGTGATGCTAAATTTGCTAATAATGCTGATATTAATGCTCCACTTCCTGGTTTACAAATTGGGACGTTTGAAGGTGGTGCTAATGTTGAAATTGTTGCTGGTGAAAATGCTGGGAACGTGAATTTACTTGCTCTTCTGGTTAACTATGAATTAGAGGAAGCTCTATTGGATTTTGGGACTCAGAATATTGATTTTTCTCAATATATTGGCAATTCTGAGAGTTTCGAGATTTTAGATGAAGTTGAATTGGATTTATCAACTGTTGGTTCTGGAGATCTGGTTGGAATTAGATCGGAGTTATTGAGAGCTGGAGAAAGAGTTGAGGATTATAGTGGGCCGATAAAATTCAAAATTATTAATGAAAATCTTGGAAGTTTTGTAAATAATTTTGGACAGGAAGTTACAGAGCTTGAAAGAAGTATGGATGGAGGTTTATTGCATGAGGCTAATGTTAAATTTAAGTCTAATAACATTGCTGGATTTGCAGATATTTTAGTTGAAGTTCCTGGATTCGTTACTGAATCTGTAACTGTAAAAATTGAGCCTGAACCTCCGGTCGTAATTGATTTAACCGCTTCTGAAGAAGTGATTTTTGCTGATAGTTCTGAGGAGGTGATTTTGGAAGCTAAATTATTAGATCAATATGGAAATTTGGTAGAAAGTAGTAACTCTAATTTTGTCACTTTTGAAATTACTGATTCGACAAGCGAGTTTGCTCGCTTTACAAGTGATGCAACTGTTTTGGTTGAAAATGGTGTTGCTTCCATTCCAATAGTTGGTGGTCAAAAAAGTGGAAACGTGAACATCATTGCTAAATCTGGGAATTTGATTGAGGACACTTTGAGCATTGAAGTTAAGAAGAGGTTTGATGCTTCGGATATGGAAGATTTGGCTCCTAGAGCGCTTTATGTCTCTATTCTAGGTGGAGCTTATGGGGAGGTGGAAACTTCTAACAATTTGGCCCAAAATATTTTATTTAATGGTGAATCACAAGCTGTGACTGCGACAACTGCAAAGGCTAATGATTTTATGAAACTTGTAAGTATTGAAGGAAATGGTCGTGTTCAAGTTTTAAATGAAAATATTTCAACTGAAGTAATTCCCGCTAATGAAGCTTTCCCTTATCAGAAAGTAATTTTCAGTGATATTGTTGAAAATCAAGAATTGGGTGAGATGTTTATGGTACCAAAGGTGAATGCTGATGCGAGTTTGATTTCTACTGACTCTGAAATTTCTGAAGAAGGAATTTATATCAGGAGAATTTCAGAATCGTCACCTGAATTTGTTTTTGAGGAGAACAATGGAACTGTGACTATTGAGAAAAATGGATTAAATGCTGTGGAAATTGATAATTTTGGTCGAATAAGAATGAATGATGAAAGTCTGATTTTGAGACTTCTCGATGAAGAGGATGGAATTTTAAGTCGAAATTTAGCTTATGTCATTGAAGATCGTGGACAAATTTTGGCTTTGATTGAGTTTAATCAAAACTTTTCTGCTGAACTTTTGGATTTGAATAATTCTCAAAGTGCTTTTACTGCAGGGGTTTATTTGAAACCAAGAACTTTCAATCAGAAATATGCTTTTGATGAAGCTTTTTCTGGAGCTTCTACTGCGGAAGGAAAAGGTTTCTATATTGTAGATTTAGAAAACGAAATTGATGGTTCGATGTCTCCTGGATTCTCTTATACTTCTTTGGAAAGAGCTGGAGATACGAGCGGAGTTGGATTCCAAGGAAATAATAAACATATGCTTCTATTCTCTGCTGGAAATTCTGTTGGAGAATCGAATATTCCATATGCTTCTGAAGTTGGAATAAATTATGGAGATCCGACTATTAAACTGCAAGTTGAAGGAATTGTTGGTTTAGTGAGTGGATTGAGTGGATTCACTAAAGATATTGGTGTGCCGATTTTCACTGGTGAAGAGCAGATTCAAGAGATGATTGAATTTGATTATAACGGTGATGGAAATGATGACTTATTGCTACTTTATGAAAGTGGACTTGCTAGATTATTGGAGAATGAAAATTCGAATAAGAAATTCCGTGATAAAGGTTATATTCTAAATATTACAAATGGAATTTTGGCTGCAACAAAGATCGATGTAAATAATGATGGATTTGATGATTTGGTTGTTTCAAATGTGGAAAGTTGTGGACCTGATGGTGAGTGTATTACGCTTCTAACAAATATTGGAGGTGGATTCACTAACAGTTTACTAGATCTGGAAGTTAGTGGAGATGTTTATGAATTAGAAGCTCGAGATATGAATCTTGATAATTGTGAAGATTTGGTTTTGAGTGATTCTGCAGGAACTATTCGCCTTTTCTTGAATGAAGAAAATAGTGGAAACTGTTTAGGGCTTGAAGAAGATGATAGTTTGAATAGAAGTTTTGGATTCTCAATTGATGGTGGTTTTGATTTAGGTGATTCTCTTTTTGTAAATTATCCAGGAATGGAGCAACCGGATAATGAAAATTATTCTAATATTGGAAATTATATTCAGTTAGTTCTGCTAAGTGATGAACCTCCAGAAGGTGCAAATGCTGGTTTTGCTGAAGATGCACAAGATTTCCAAGCTTTGATTGAAAGTGGTGGAGCTATAGCTAGTGCGATTGCACCACCTCAAACTTACCCAACTGAATTTGATTTTATTAATATTAAAGCAGATTCTCGATTGATAGATTCTGAGAAAAATGTGATTGATGCAAATGGTGAAACGGTGGCCGTTGGGGATAAATTAAACTATGTAATTACTTTGGAGAATAATAGTTCTGCTGCTATTTCGAATATGATGATTTCTGATCTGACTTCTCCAGTGATGACTTTATTAGAGGACAGTTTGGAGTGTTTAGATAATAATTGTCCAGATGAATTAGAATGGTTGGATTCTGAGCAAAGTTTGAGAGGAAAAGTTATAACAGGAGTCTCTGTTCCAGCTAATGGTACTCGTACAATTAAATATAGTTTCCAAGTTGAAGAAATGACTACTGTAGACTTTGATTTGGGGAATGACTTTGTTGATTATCCTGCAAATAATGATGATGGATATCCTGATATTTTAGTAAAACCTGAAGTTAATCCTGAAGGAGAACTTCACTATTTATATTCAAACGTAAATCAAAATAGTGGAAGAGTAACTTATGCGCTTCATACAACTACTCCATCTACACAAGATCCTCAAGAAGTTGCTTCGGATTATTATGAGCAAAATGATATCTATAATCCTTACCAATATGATACTTCTAATCCACAAAATGATCCTGATGCTGTAGCGGCTGTACAAACTCTTCAAAATGAACAAGAGCAAGATTCTGATTATAATGGTAAACCTGATGCCTGGGATGAATTTGCTCAAGGTTATCATGATGTAACTGATGCGATTGCAAATTCGATTCAAGAAACTACTTCGCTTTTGAGATGTTCTGGAGGTGGTTGTTTACCTATTCCTTATAATAAAGCTCTTTTTGTACCTGATACTGAAAATCCTGTGGGCTTCCCGTTGTTTGGTATTTATCCTCCGCCTACTTTCTTTAGACCTATGCCTTTAGCAAGTACTGTAGATGAATCTACATTTAGATTTTATACTTCTCCAACGTTGACTGGTGGAGTTGGTACTGCGGCTTGTGTGGGACCTGGGCCTGGTTTGCAATCACCTTGTTATGCTCAAGCTTTACCTATGCAAGCGATGGGAGCTTGTGATTTGATTCCTGGTTTGAATGAGCTAAATAGTGCAATTGCGAACTCTGGAGATTCTAATGTGGATCCGGATATTGGAAGATCTACTATTGCTTCAAATGGTGATCCTGTTGCTGGTTCTGATGCAATAAATGAAGGCTTTAGTTTTTCTGATCCTGATTTCCCTTTTAGTGCTGCTGGTTCGGTAAATATTAAAATCCCAGGTTTCCCTTCAGTTATCACTGATTGGCTAGATAATCAAACGGATGAAATTTATAACAAATTATTGGATTTACCAGATTTCTATTTTATCTATCCAGATGTTTCTAGTTTGGTTTCTGAACATGCAGTTGCTGCTGGTAATTTCTCGAGAATTCGAAGTGCAAACGACTTCTTAAAAGCAGTTAATAGTATGCCTTTGGTGCAAATTGAAGGTAAAGAAGTATTGATAAAAGTTCCTGCAATTTCTGAAGCTGAGATAGTAAAATGGCAAAGACAAGCTCATTTCTGGCTTCTACATATGGAAGAACAAATTAGAAAAATTGAAGAATTTTGGACTTGTGATGTAAATCCTGATCGAAAGACAATTTGTGATGCAGTTTTAGTTAATATGAATGATTTGGTGAATTCCGTGCGAGAAACTATGGATGAATTGGATCAAATTAAAAATTTGCCTAGAGAGATTCTGACTTGGAGAGATATTGAAGCAAAATATGCTACGCAGATTGTTTGTTATTTGGATGCAACAATGAATTACACTGGTGGTTATATTAATCGTCAAACACAGATTATTGAGGCTTGGTTCCAAGCTATTGAAGAAGCTATTAGGATTTTTAGAGATTGGAAATTGCTTCTTGATTTAATTCTGGAATATCAAGTTTCTTGTGACCAATGTATGAGTGATAGATTTAGTAAACTTGGTCTTTTACTTCAGCTTTTTGCAGTGATTCCTGAACCACCTGTTATTCCTATTCCTAAATGGCCAGATATTGTCTTTGATGTTTCACAATTAAAAGCTGGTGTAAAAATTGTTTGGCCTGATTTGGTTTTCCAACCTGAACCAATAATATTACCTGATTTACCGGTTGTTACTTTGCCAGAATTTATGCCGAGTGTTGCGATCGATGTTCCTGGTTGGGATTTCCCATGGGATTTCCCTGAATTTCTTCTGCCAGAACTTCCTGATTTACCGCCTTTACCTTTGCCGAAACTTCCTGATTTACCTAGACCACCGAAACTTTTACCATTCCCAGATATTATCGCGGAGTTGATTGCTAATTTGAGACCAATATTTACTATTCTTTGTCTACTGAAGAAAGGGCTTCTACCCGTTCCGGAATGGGCGCTTGGTATTGAGATTGAAACGTTAACTCAGCCAACTGTTCATATTATTGTTCCGCTAATTAAATATCTTGGTTTACAGTGGCCGGCAATTGAATATGACTATGTTGAACAAATTAAAGTGACTGCGAAGCTTGATATGGGTATAAGTACGGATTTTATTTACCTGTTTGTCGAAGGAAAAGCTGATGAATGGAATGAAGCTCTTGAAGGTTGGATTGAGGATATAAATGAATTTACTCAATTCCCTATTCAAGAATTTATTAATCAATGGGAAGACAGAGCTGCAGAAGCTTTGAATGATGCGATTGAAGACGGACTGGAAGAAACTGGTATCGTTGAAGATGAGAGTAATGAAGTATCTTATGGTGAAGATTATGAAAATGATTATTTAGCTGCTGCTACTGAAGGACCAACTGTGACAATTGGTGGACAAAAAATGGAGTCGGATGAAGTTTACGATTTCTTGAATGAATACGATCCACAATTTAATGAATTAGAATTTAGATTTAATGAAATTAACAATGTGATCACAGAATATGTTGAGACAATGGAGGAATATGAATATCCAGACACTGTACATTTAGCAGCAACTCAAGAATATCTTGATCCTTCTGATCCGTTACTAAATAGAACAATTGCTGAGGTGGAAAGAGATATTTTGGAACAAGAGTTGCCAAATACTGAAGAAATGCAACATTTAGCTGAATTAAGAGATGAGTTGATTGCTTACACAAAGAATTTAAATAGTGGAAATGATGTTCTTGGTGAGATAGAGGATTATGGTGATGCGGCGACATTTATCGTAGAGAATGATCAAAGTTTAGACAGAATTGTGGCTTTATCTTCTGCTAATTTAAATGATGGAATTACAGAAGAAGTCAGCCAATCAAGCTTCTTCGGTGAGGAAGTTGAGGAATATATTAATGAAGCTGCTTTTGGTGAAATAAGCGAAAATGATTTAATTGCTGCAACTGATATCAGCTATGATAGTTTTGATACAAATGTTGAAGAAGCTGGAAATGCTGCACAAAATAGAGTTCCTTCTGGGTTCTATATCGCCGTGGGTGGAATGAATGAAAATATTCTTTATTACGATGATGAAATTAGTGATAACTTCCATTCAATTTTTAGTGATATTGATGGTGATGACGATCACGACATTCTTTATGTAGTTGGTGGAGATGTATATTTGAAAGAAGATCGAACAAATGATGCTCCTGAAAAAGATCGTGGAACATTGATAATTTCTCCGTTTAATAATGCGGTTTCTGATTATGTGGAAGATGGTTCTTCAAGTGTTCAAGGTGTTAGAGCTAGTTATGAAGGTTACCGAGAGTTTGATTTGAACTGGAATGCAATTGATGGTGCGCTTGGCTACGAGGTTGTTTTGAAAGAGAGAATATTTGACGATGAGGATGAGGCTGAACGTAGATATCTAGTTGTCGAAGATCTTGAAAGTGAGTTTGCTCGAAACCGATTTGAAGAATTACCTGGCGATTACGAAATGCTGGAAATGTCTAATGCTGATCTTCCAGCGATTTCTGTAGAGATAGATAATGGGAATTATTATCCGACAATTTATGCAATTAATGCAGATGGTGAAAGATCACAACCTTCCTATAACCAAGTCGTTTCTCCACAGATTTGTGCGGATGAAGATGCGCCTTTCCCTGTTATTTCGAGTGTTGAATTTGAGCTTCCACTGTTTAGGAGTTTGAATGTTGATGCTGGAGATTCTTTTGATCCGACTGGAGTTGTAACTGATTTTTATTTGGAAGTTCTTCCTTATGAAGGTGAAGATGATTTGGAAATAACAACTGCAAGTGAGTTGATTTTGACTCAAGGAAACGCTAATGCAAGTGCTTTAAATCGTCTTCCTTCCGGAGTAGCGATTAATAGTGGAGATGAAATTGAAGGCGAATTATTTGAAATTAATGAACAGTTTGTAATCGGACCGTTTGAAAATGAAGGAGACATTGGTGAACATAGATTTAGAGTAATTGTTGTTGATCAAGTGGGTAATGCAGCTACTCAAGAAATCTCTGTAAATGTTATAACTCCACAGATTACCTTAGATCAGACGTTCTCAAGAACTGGTATTGCAAGTGGTGAAGTTGATCCAGCATTTGATAATGTTCCATTTGCTTTGATGCGTGAAAGACTTGTACATAGAGTTATTGATGGTGAATTGAAGTTAGTTCCGAGAATTGAAAAAGTAGTTACTGATTCAATTGGTCAATTTGAGAAATATTATACATCTGGAAATGGTCGGTATGAGATCAGTGATTTTGAATTGGAAGACATGATTTTGATAGAAGATTCAAATGGTGAAATTGTTGGTGAAATCAATCCTCAAACTGGAAATATTGGAAATCTTAGTAATGGAATTTCAGTAATAGTTGAAGAAGCTGTTCCACCAAACGAGGCAACAAAATTTGTAATTGTTGATGAAAATGGAACAGTTTTAGCTACAGTTTATGCTGTTGGTGATGGAAATGAAGATGTGCAAGTTTATGAAGAAGTAGAGCTGGAAGAAGTTGAAAATTTGCAATTTAAAGGTGTCAGTGTAAATGATTTTGACTTGAGTGATGGATTCGAATTTTATCGCTTCCCTGCTAGTGATCCAAACTATGCTGGAGGTGTGGGATTGAATTATTTAGCTGATGAAAAACATGTTTTGGTTGTTGATAGCGGAGGAAATGTCTTGATTTTAGATGAGAGAATTTCGTTGGAACAGAAGGAAAATAGTCATGAAAATGATCCTTTGATTATTAATGTTTTCTTTGAGAATGAAAAAATTGCAGAGATTTATATTGCTGCCTTGAGTTCAATTAGAAATATTGTCTTTATCGGGCCAAATGATGTTCCATATGCCACGCCGAAGACTCCTTCTCCGGCAAGTTTTTATGGAACAAATGAGAATTTGAGATTCCTTGATGTTGAAGATGAAGAATTAAGGGAGTTATTGAATGATCTGTTCACAAAAGGTATAATTGAAGGATTCGAAACTGATCAAGGTTTAGTCTTTAATCCACAAGAACTAGTGAGTAGAGCAGAATTTACAAAAAGTTTACTCTTAATGCTTTGTATTGTACCAAGAGATGCGGCTTATTTACCTTATTCTAGCAATGAAGTGAATGGTGGATTCTCTGATATTGAATACAGTGAAAATGATTTAAGTTGGTTCTATCCTTATGTGAAAGAAGCTGCTTTATTAGGGCTGGTTGAAGGTTATACTGGAGAATTTGATGCTAGTGGAAGAAATCCGTTCAAACCTGAAAATACGATTACTAGAGCTGAGGGAGCGAAGATTATTTTAGAGGCTTTGGAATTTAAGGGAATTATTGATCTAAGTAATTTATCTGAGTCAGAGCCTTGGTTTGCAGCTTATGTAAATGCTTCTCTTGATCTGACTCCATATGTGGTTGGTGATGAAGTTTTGAAAAATAATTTCTTATTAACTCCTGAGGAAGCTGCTGATCCTACTCGAGAAATGACTAGAGAAGAATTGATTTTATTAGCATATAGGGTTTTGGAAGCTAGTAATTGTTATGAGATTGATGAAGATGGAGATGAAATGTCTGATTTCTGTGAATTAAGATATGGAATTGATCTCCCTAACGAGGATGAAGATGGGGATGGACTTTTGAATACTGATGAATGTTTCTATGGTTATGATCCAACTGAGCAAGATAGTGATGGCGGAGGAACAAATGATGGTGATGAAGTAGCTCAAGGAACAAATCCTTTAAATCCTTATGATGATGCTTTTGATGCTGATGGAGATGGATTAACTGATGCAGCTGAAATTTTTGTTTATAACACTGACCCTAATGATGCAGACACTGATGATGGAGGTATTAATGATGGTGATGAAGTGAATCAACTGCTTGACCCACTAAATGGAAGTGATGATTTAGATGATGCTGGAGAGATTTCTGAAGGAGAAAATGGATTATATATTGTGCCTGCTGATTGTAATACTTGCCCATGCAATTCTACTCTGTTACATCGAGCTGATTTAATTCCAGGAGATATATTCTTTAGTGCAATATCCAATTTTGAGGAAACTTTTGTCTTTTCGAAAAGTAACGAGGTAAAAATCGAGTCTGTAACCAATGAAAATGATTAAAAAAATACTGACAATTTGTTTAATATTTACTGTTTTATTTACAAATATTGGTTCGAACTATTCCTATGCATCAAACGGAAACGTGGAAAGTGACTCAACTGTTGCTAATGAACAATTTGATGAAATTAAATCTACGTTAACTCCCATCACAGAACAGTTTTCTGCACAACTTGAAGGTGGAAACGCAACTAATTGCTTGGAAATTTTAACGCCACTTTATGACGTGGAAACTCTTGTTTTCTTAAATTTCTTGGAAGCAAATTTTCAAAATAAAGCTGCGAATGATTCTTTGACAAATATTGCAATCGCAAAATATAGAGGTTATCGCAATACATTGCAGGACTACTATGCTGAGATGAAAGCGAAAGAATCTACGGCTAGAGATATTCAAACTTTTGATGCAACCTTTAAAGCTTTGCAAGTGTGTGAGGATTTAACGAATGCCTATATTGATTTGGCTAAGCAGAAAATGATTGAACATATAAAAAATACAAGTGCACAAAAGAAAACGACGGCTTATGTGGAAAAATATAAGTCGATAAACGATGGATTGAGAGATTTGAATTTCAAAATTGCAATGATGTATTCGAACTTTTTAACATTTAAAAATAAACTGCCAGGCTTCGTGTGTAGCCGCTGTGTAACTCAATAGAATGAAAGCATTGAAAAACATATTGGTTGGTGTTGTGACAGCGTTAATTACGCTGACGCTGAGCTATGGTGGATACACTATTTATGCTGCAAATGGAGATGTGGAGACTTATGATTCTTTCACAAATTCTGTGGAGCCACTTTTTGTTATTCGAATTAGTTATCACAGAAATATGAATCAATTCTTTAACGACAAACTCGAAAAGCTAAATGAAATAATGGAAGAAGAGGATTTCTTTGATAATCCAGACTTTAATGCTCCTCCTCAAGCTACACCTGATAATTGGCAAGAATATTGTACTGTAAGTAATGTAAGTAGCTTTTGTGTTTCTATGCAGGGATTAGATTTGTATATAAAATATTTAGAAACTCTTGAAGCAAAGAAAGCTCAAGGTGGAGATGCATTTGGTATTCAACCAGAAAGTGATTCAAATACTTTAGATAGAATTGCCAGTACTTTTACAGCTCAGAATGAAGAAATTGAAGATGAAAAGAGGATTGCAAAAGAAGTTCTAGAAGCGACTATGGCTGCATATGATGAATATAGAATTGCTTATCCAATGCATAAGAAATATGAGCAAATTATTGAGAATATGATCAAATATAAAAATGCTTTAAAGGAAGTTCGTAAGAGAGTAGAGCGATTTCCTGAGAAGTTTATAGATGTAACCACGGCTTACTGCCAATAATATGAAGAAATTTTTACCAATCATTATCGGAATTTTTGTGGGATTTGCAGCTTCTGGTGCAATGATTGTAAATGAAATAGATTTGGTCGCATTTGGTGCTAACGGAGATACTGAAACACCAGAACGTCCTGTAGATTCAAATGAAGATGTTTTTGATTTAACAAATGAACAAGGAAACTTCTTTGAATGGAGTGACGTTTTCTCAGGAAGCGATGAGGCGAGTGATCTTTACAGTTTGGTATATGGAAAACTGGAAGAAATGCCTGAACAAGAAGCTTTAACTCAAGTTGCTAGTAAATATGGACTCACGGTTGAAGAAGCAAATGCAGTTGTAGGAGGAAGTATTCAACCTCTGTTTAATTCTGAATATGCGACTTCGAGGACACCCTTAATCACTCAAGAAGATGCTTATACGCTGTTAAATAATGCGCAGGAAGACTTTGAAGACTTCTATGAGGTTTATGAGTTAAAAAATGAAATTGATGCTGCAATAGCGCCAAGTACGTTATTCTCAGATGGAGATATTTATAACTCTGGCTTTGATCTTATTCATGACTTAACAATCATGGAAGAGATATTATTTATTAATTCGGCAGAATTAAGTGTTGGAGGAATGGCTGATAATACTTTGGATGAGCCATTTGTGCCAACTGAAGATGAAGTAGAAGAATCTGATTTTATTCAAAATCAAGCTGATGTTGCTACCATTACTGCTGTAAATGAGTTACGTGAAGATGCTGAAGACGGTGACCTGATTACTGACGAAGAAGGAAATTCTGGGATTTTAATTGGTGATGAAATTGTTGAAACTGAAGTCTTGGTTGGCGATGTTTGTACAATTGATAGTCCATATGGTGATTTATTTGAAGATTTCGATGACAGAGAGGAAGCTGCTAATTTAAGCCAAGGTTTAGGAAGTGGAAATGGAGATGAAAATTCTGATACAGATGATTCGCCTAGTGCAGAGCCTACTCCAAATCAACAAACCTATGAAGCTTTGCAACCAGCAACTCCTGCAAAATGGGGAGATACTTGGTGCTCAGGTATCACTGGAGATACAGAAAAAGAAAACTATGAGGCTTTTGGAAATCTCGGAAAAGGATTAGGAAAGGTTGCTGAAAGTGGAGAGGCTTTTGGTGGGCTTGGTTCAAGTGTTGATTCTGTAATTAATGATACTTTAGTTCCTGCACTTAACGGTGGATCCGCTGCAGGAATTCAGGAAGATGGATTTGCGGCACATGTTGCTATTTGTCTAGAGACTGAGTTGGTGTGGAAAACTGTTTCTTCATATCAACCTGGAGATAGTTGTATTCAATGCGAAATTGAAAAAATAAATGAATTAATGAGTAAAACTCTATCTCATAGTTTAGTTCCAAATAAAGTTACTGGAAATATATTAGAGTCTGCAAAATGTAAACAATCTTATACTGCGCTAGTAGATATTCAGTTCATAACTATTGCCTCTCCTATTCCGACTCCTCCTAATGATGATTTGATCTTTGGGAAAAGTATTTATGATGAATGGAATAGCTTTGTTGAGAGATATCATCCGTTCTTGGGAGTTGGGGCAAGTATTCAAGCTGATTCTGATGATGATTTCCAAGCTGAATTTAGACTAAATAACGTACCTGATGATGTATCAATTGCTGATGTATTTGTTGATTTAAAAACTACTCGAGATCGACTACAAGCTGAAGCGAGTATTGGCATTGATAGTAAATCAGCAAGTGTTCGTGGAGAAAATGTGAAACTCTTTTATCAAACAGTATTGGGGGAAGCTCGACAAATGACGGCTTTCTTTAATCATTTTAATGACTTATTTAAAGAAATTGATGTGAAGGCTTGTGGAGCAATTCTTCAGAAAGAATGTATACAATAA
>CAYNUR010000004.1:4749-19204 GCA_964400435.1 uncultured Candidatus Peribacteria bacterium | reverse complement strand
TCCTGATACTTCTGATCCTGCGTCGAATTGATTGCTGTCTGGATCTCTTGTTACAATTTCTGTAGTTCCATCTGGGTTTTTAATTTCTTGAGGTCCTTCTGAAGGGTGTTTCTCTGGTAATTCTTCTTCACTTGGTCCTTGTTCAGGATCTTTTCTATCGTCATCATCTTCTTGAGTTGTATCTCCTTCACTTCCCAAATCAAGTGCAGCAAGTACTGCAACAGAAAGTGATTTGTAAAGTACGTCTCCACTCATTTCTCTTCTATATTCTGAGTAAGCTCCGATTGCTTGTCCTTTTTCGTTGAAGACTTTGAAATCTAGGTCTTCTAGGGCAAACCAAGTTGCATTTGTACATTCTGCGTATGGTCCCGAGATTACTTTGCTGTCTAAGGCGATTTCCATTTTGAAGCCGTTGTCTGTTTCTACAGTAATTGGTTTTCCGCTTCTTAAGGCTTCGATATATTTTCTGTAAGCTGCGATTGCTTCTGAGTATCCTTCTTTTGTTGCTAGTGCTGGATTATCCATCGCTTCCATTACTTTTTGAGCCATTGCGATTCCTTCTTGCGTTCCTTTACCTTCCAATTGTGCCATTGAGGCTGCTGCCATTAAAGAATGAAGTTTTGAACCTTTCATCATTTTTAGGGCAAGGGGTGAAGCTAGGAATTCTTGATTGTCTCTTGGAATTGGACTGACTATTTCTAGCATTGTTCTGTATAAATCTCTTTCTACTGCATTGTCACTGTTTGCATTTAGTGTTTGCATATACTCTTTGAGCATCCCGTGATCATGAAGCATGTCTGGCTCTTTAGTTAGCTCTTGGTAACTTGTGATCATTGCAATTGCATTTGTTCTTTTACCGTCTACATACTTTCTGGATACTGAAGCTACAGTTACACCTTCCGGAATGTCTTGAGATTCAACTTTGCTGTAGTCGAAATTTGCGTCTGTTCTTAGTTTTTGAATTAGCTCTGTATATGGCTGAAGCATAAGCTCTGCCATTTGTTCTCCTGAAGAGGTTGGCGCAGGATCCATACTTGTTTTTTGTTTGTCGAATCCGTTTGTTAGAACTTTTTGGAAATATCCTTTTCTTTGTTCAATTACGTTTGCTAATTGTTTATTTTTTTCAAATTTTTGTGGTTGAGAAAGTTTTTCGTAAGATTCGCCTCCAAGTGCTGATCTTGCTACATTTGTGAAATGGATATTCATGATTTTTGTGATTGCGTCTGTTCTTTCAGCATCAGATAGGGGACCTTCAGGGTGATCTTTGAAGTGTTCTTTAATATATGGTCCAATCCTTGTTTCAAGCTCTTCCGGATTATCGATGTATTGTTGAGCTAGTTCTTTAAACTTTGGAGTGTTCCATAGGTTTCTCACGTCTTCTTCAAGAGAAGGTCTGATATTTTTTCTTTGCTCGATCACTTTGTCGATCTCAATTTTTCCACCTGTTTTTTCATATGATTCGAATAATCCTCCTGGGCCAGAAATGGCTTCCATTGTTTTTTCGTCGAAGATTTCTGTGTTAATTTCAGTTTGGTTTTCGATTGCTTTTCTAAGGTGGTTTTGTTGAGTTTCAGTTAATCCTAATTTATCGATTTCTGCTAAAATTTCTGCATCAGGTTTTTCGATTAAAGCTTTAGCTACTCCACTGTGGAATAGATTTTCAGCTTCTAAATTTCCTCTAGTGGAAACTCCAGTGAATCCTTTGTCTCCAGGATTTTTTGTGTAGAAACCTGTTGCTGAATTCATTAGTACTCCTGTTGTTCTTTGGTTGTCTAATGCTCCTCTTTTTCTGATAGTGATGACTGCAGTCATGTTGTATTCTTTTCCTTCTCTTGTCGCAGCTGGATCGATTGTTAATTTTCTGTCGATTACCATTCCTTCAGTATCACCGATAATGATGAAGTCGTTTCCGTATGGAACAACAACTAGGTCATCGGTTGGATCGTCGATAACTTCAACTCTTTTTGCGTGTAACCATTCTTGACCGACCTCTCCTCCTGCCTTTTCGACATTTAATTTTGTTCTTCCGTTTGGCATCGGTTGTAGGGAAACTTGAGCGTCTTTTAAGGCTTCATTGTAACTTTCGTAATTTGTTCCTAGTTCAGAGATTTCTACTTCTGTCGATTCTGTGACAACCATAGGTTTTCCATCTGCACCGAGCATAATCTCTTGATGCCCTTTGAAATGTTGTAGGGGAGTTGCTTCTTTTTTTCTGATGTCCATTAATTTTTGATATAGTTCTGCTTCGTTTGCAGCTTCAATATACTTTACGTCTTGGTTAACTTTTTTAGCAGAGGCTAGGTTTGGAACAACTATCGTTGCTGAACCAATTTTTAGTACGACATCGATGATTGGAATTGGTCCTGCCATTCCAACTCCGACTTCTGTGATTGGGATTATTCCCATTGCAATGTCGTATGCTGAGTCTTCGTGAAGAACTTCTCCTCTGATGACATCTTCGTTTCCTTCAATAATTGGAACAACGATATCTGGTATTGATTTAGGGTCTTCAATACCCATTTGAGCAATAATTGTGTACGCTAGTTTTTTAATTGCTGGATGTTGTTTTTCAAGAAGTTCATATTTTTCTTGGTTTGAACTCATTGATTTCCATGCTTCCCAGGCTTCTGCGTAATCTGAAGCTCCAATGGCTTCTTCTACTCTTTGTTCTTTTAGAATTCCAGTTTTATTGAATGGGATTCCGACTCTTCCACCTGCTAGAGGTAATAGGGAATTCCAGCCAATTGCTGCTCCGACTCCAAGTTTTAAACCTACAGGTTCGTCTTGTCCAAATTCTGCTTGTGCTCCAACGAATACTCCTGAAATTGTTAATGCACTTGCGATTGTGAAGTCTACAACTTCGTTACCATATGGTTTGTAGGTTACTCCAAGTCCGATATCGATACCTGCTGCTGGGCTTTCTGTGTTGTAACCTCCCATAAGGGTAATAGTCAGTTTTCCGTCGTCTGTTGAGTAGACTGGTGCACCAGCTCCAACACCCCAACCTTTTACCTTTCCACCTTCTCCGAAGACAATACCTCCTCCAGCGATCATGGCATCGTGGAGTTCATCGATATACTCTGGTTTGAGGTCGATTTCTGGATTTTCATTTAAAGCATTCATGATTGGTTGCATTCCTGGAGGAAGTTCACCGATTTTTTCTTTAATAATTTCTGCTTGAGAATTTATTTTCTCTTTCGCAACATCAACTTGGCTAGCAATTAGTTGCTGTTGTTCTACGATAAATCCTAATTGGATTAATCTGATTAGTTCGTCATTTCCAGAAACTTGACCTAGGTTGCTGATGTTGATTTCATCAACTGGGTTGTTTGCTAAGAATTTATTTGCATCGATGATATTTCTATCTTTGATTGCATCTTGTACGGCACCTAAACGCGCCCATTTTTCTAGTTTGTTGATTACTGCTTCTTCTTTTACTGCAGTAACTCTACCGACTTTTTCAGTTAATGTTCTGTCTTCTAGGGCTATTTTTGTGGCAGCGTCTGGAGTGTACTTAGTTCTAAAGTAACCTTGATATTCAGATCTAAGTCCTTCTTTTGCGGCTTCCATTGTCATCTCTTCGTTGTCGATGTCTGTGTAAGCCCAAAGTGCTAATGCGTTTCCACCAATCATTCCAATTAGACTGTCTGTATTCCAGTAGCTGTGGGTTGTATAGTCAAATACTTCTTTTAATGTATCTCTAATTTGTTCATTTCTAGAGATTACTTCTCTTTCTTTGTCTGTAAGATCACTTTCTTTTACTTCAGTAATATCTTCTGTATAGTCATTGGCTCTTTCTGGGTCGTATTTTAGTTCAGAAATTGCAACAACTGTTTTCATTGTGTGTTCGTATTTTGCTTTTAATTCTTCGTATTTAGCTTTTTTAGTTGGGTCATTTAATCTAGTTGGATCGTATGCTAGATCACCTAATTCTTTCATGAAATCTGCATCATCTCCTCCGTAAATTGCTTCGTATACATTTTCGAAGTCAATTTCTGAGTTACTTGTTCTGGAAATTGCAGCTGCAACTCTTGCAGGAACTTGCATATCTTCTAAGTCCTTTCCAGGCATAGAAGTAACTAAGGCATTTACTTTTTTGTATCCATCGAATTTTTCCCAGTCTGTGTGCATGTCACCTTCGCAAAGTTTTCCAATGCTTGGATCCATTTTGAAAGTGATGTCTTGACCTTTAAAGTAAGAAAGTTGTAATTGTTTTTGTAGTGTTTCTGGATCGATTGTTACTTCTGCGCTTGATTTCAGTGCATCAGTTTTTGTTCTTTGTTTAAAGGCATCTAATTGATCTGCAGAAACTCCTTCGTTTTTACCGTATGCTTCTGTTATTTTTGTCAGAATGTTGTCTGGATTATTTAGTGAATAATCTGAAAGTTGTTCTTGTGTTAATCCGAAGCTTTTTGTTTCTGGATTCCAAATTGCAACATCTACACCGTTTAAGGCGATAGCAATTTCTGTTCCAGCGTCGCCAAAAGCGGCACTTCTTTGGAATACTTTTTCGTGTTGTTTTAAAATGTTAACAATTGAATGTGCTGTTGTAGCTTCTTTGATACCATTTGAAAGATCATCAATTGCCTGATCCATTATTAGTAATTGGTGTTCTGTTAATGGTTCTGGTAATCCTTTTGTGAATTTGATTCCTTTCTTGCTGAGGTCATCAAGTCTTTTTGCTGTTTCCGGTGTTCCTTTAGTGACTTCAGCTTTATTTGCAAATTCAGTTTTAACTAGTTTGTTAACTCTGGCACTGATGTTTCCGTCGTTTAATGAAGCGTAGAATTCAGCACCCATTCCAGGTGTATTTGGAATTGCTGGGTCTTTTGCGTAAGCTTCTTTAACTTTGTCTCCGAAATCTGCGAATGATTCTGATCCGATTACTTGATACTTTACAGTTTCGCTATCTGGATTACTTTCAATAATTAATAGTCCTGGGAACCCGTTTCCGTCAATCTTTAGAGGATATGAAGAAACTACTGTTCCATCCTCTTGTACAGTAGTTCGTTCTTCTCCAAGAGTGATTCCATTAATTCCTTTGATGGCTTCAAGATTTTTATCAATTGTTTCAGCCATTTTTTCTTCAAATTTTTCTGATTTTTTTGCAAGTGATTGTGCTTTTTCTACTCTGCCTTTTTCTAATTCTTTTTGGTATCTATCAGTCATTTCATCTGTATCCCAATCACTGGTGATTCCAAATGTCCAGATTTGATCGAATCCGAAGTCTGTAACTTCTTTTCCAACTAATTCTTCTGCAAAACGTTTTTGTCCATTTTCGGTTCTAGCTTCCTGAGCACCGTGTACGTATTTGTAAATCATATCTCTAACTCCAGGGTTGTTTACGCTGAAGTTATCAGGAATTTTTGTAAGAACTAATTGAGTTTTTTCTCCTTCGGCTTTTTGAAGTATTCCTTGTTCGATTAGTTCATCTACTGGGTATACAGCTAGTATTGTTTGAAGGATTTGTTGGTCAGTAGGTTGTTTGTTGTAATCAATTTTAGCAGTAACTTGCTCTCCCTCTGAGTTTGTATATCTTAGGTTCTTAAGTAATCTATCGTCGGTTCCTTTGAAGTTTGAAAGTTTATTGTATTCTTTGATAAAGCTTTCTTGGACAGCTTTATCCATTCCAATATCAACATTTCCTTCACTTAAATCTTCTGCAAGTTCAACTTGTGGACTTACTGAGTTTAAGTTGTAGCTTCCAGTTGTTTCAGCTGGGCTAGATAGTTGGGGAGCTGAGTTTAATTTATCTGCGTATTTGTCAGTATAGCTTTGTGCTTTTCTTGGTCGGTGAAGAGCGTTCATTACTTTTGCACTTCCAAGCAGGTACTTATACATTTTGTTATAAGCAGTTTGTTCTGATGGAGTAGCCACGCCCATTCTTACTTTTGGTTGTAGTTCATCGTATAGATCAATGAAGTCTGTATATGCTGTTCCTCCAGCACTGTTTAAATTGTATTCTCTTTCTTCAGATTCTCCATCTTCATCGATGGTTGTGAATTTTACGTAAACTGGTTCAATTTCCAAGAAATCGGTTAGGTCGAATTCATCATTGTCGTACTCAGTGATTATTTGGTATAAGACTTGTTTATACTTTCTTTCATCAGTAACACCCATAAGACTCATTGCAGATTTAATTGTTGCAATATCGTCTGGATGCATGATTGATTCGAAATCTGCTTTGAATCTATTGAAATCTCCTTTGTAATCACTTGTATCCCAAAGCCTTTGGATTCTTTCGTGAAGTGAGAAGTTTTGTGTTTCCTCTTCCATTAAAGCTGCAACAATTTCACCTTCTTCTTTGCTAAGAGATATGAAGTTAGGATTATTTGGAAGTTCAATTAAGTTTTGTTTTAGTTCTGGAATTGTCAGATATGGAACTTCGTGGCTTGAGCCTGACATCGCATCGTATTTTAGTGTGAAAGTCCCTGACGGTTCAGGTTTTACTTTTACAGTATTTAGAGGTTTGTTTAGTCTAATGTCAATTCCTCTTCCAGGTAAAATATAGCTTTCTTTAATTTCAATTTTTGGATCTTTTGCGAATTCTGTTTGAATTTCTTTAAATACTTCAGTTAGTCCTGCTTCTGTGAGTTTTTGTTCATGTTCTGCTGATTTTTCAGTGTTTTCTCTGATTGAGTTAACTGTAGTTTTTAATTCATCTTCATTTTTAATAATTTTCTCAGTTCCATCAGGTGCAAAATAACTAACGATTCCTTCTTTGTTTCTTGAGAAGGTGTGAGTTTCACTGTTTTCTCCGTTTGTAGTAGTAATTGCAACTTCATGAACATCAGCATCTACATTTGCTTGTTTTTCTTCAACATTAAATAATTCAGACTCTGGGATTAATCCTTTTACTCCTTCAAGATTTGTTGGTTCTGCCTTAACAGTTTCTTCAATTTGAAGTGGTTCAGGATTGTTCAAAATTCTGATTAGCGTCATTGTATTTTGACGAACTTCGTCTAATTCTAGAAGTCTTTGGTATGCTTCTTGTTTTTTTACTGGGTTTGCTTTTGGATCATTTGCGATTGAATTTTGTTTGTTCCATTCTTCCATGAAGTCATCTGCATCACCGAATTCCATTGGTTCGAAGTCATCAATTATGTCTTCGAAGCTTATTTCGTCTTCTCCACTTATTAATGATTGAAGGTCTTCCGGATATCTTTTTCCTAACTTTATTAAAGAGGATCCCATTTTCCCTTTGTCTGATTTTGTAAATGCCGATTCAAAGTTTCCATCATTGTCGATTGCTTCTTGGAATCTTTTATCTATTGAGAATTCATGGTCTACGTCTGCCATTGATTTGTTCAGATACTTTACGTTGGCGACATATCTGTCCATGCTGTCGATCATCTTTGTTAATTCCGTTTTGATGTCAGTTTTTTGGTACTGATTCGGGTCGTTTGCAATATTTACGTCATTGATTGATACTTCAGTGTTATTTAAAGTTGGATTTTGATGCGTTAAATTGTATAGTCCGTTGTCTTGTGGACTAAGGAGCATGTGAGGTAAGAAATCGTTTTTGAAGTCGATTTTAATGTTTTTACCCTCGAAGGTGATTTTTCCTCTATATTCTGCAAGTAATCCTTGTATTTGACCAAGGACAGGGGCATCTTCGTCAAAGTCTTCTTTTCTTTCTTGTTCTTTTTCAGCTGCTTTTTGTTCTTCAGCTTGAGCTTTTTTTAGTTCTAGTCGTGCATATTCTTCTCTAAGTGCATCGTCATGTTTTTTCATTGTACTAACTCCTTCTTTACCGATAAGTCTGTCGTATGCTAGCATTTGGAATTCTGTTGCTGAAGGAGCAATGATTAGTTGTTTTGCTAGGTCGTCATTTAGTCTGTATCCTCTTTTTACAGACTTTTCTGTACTAATTTGTTGATCAAATCTTAAAGAGTAACTTTTTCCTCTTTTTTCAATTCTAAAGTTTGAAGCTGAGCTTCCTTCAAGTGTTGGAGTTAGTTCATTATCTATTCTGTCTTGTAATAGAGAGACTTTTTTCTCTTGTGAGAGTTTTTCGTAAGCTTCATTGAGTTCTGCTTCATCAAGGCTTTGAAGTACTAGAATTGTTTCATGGTTTTTAAGATCATTGATTTTTCCAACTAGATGGCTAATTAAGTCGGCACTAAAAGCTGGAAGGTATGTCTCATATTTTAAGAAAGCGATTTTATTCTCCATTTTTATATTATCTAACTTTGTTGATATCAATGTTGTTGTTAGATAAACTGCATTATCAAAAGATAAGTTCAGAATTGTTTCCGGTGAAAGATTGTTAACTAGGGTTACGTCGTCAAAAACTGTTGGGTTATTTCTGTACTGATCAATCAAAATATTTATTGATAGTGGACTGTTGTATGCAAGTACTAAGTCTTCATATTTAGTTGTTGCTCCATTTGTAAGTGTAATGATTTCGTTAAGAACTGTTTTGTGTTCATCTGTTGGAGGTTCAGTAGCAAGAGATGCAAGTGCGTATGACTCGATGAATGATCTAAAATTTTGATCTTTTGATTCCGGGGTAGTTTTAATGAAATTAACGATTTTTGAAATATCGTCTACATTTAGGTTTATCGCGTATTCTGTAGTTACTAGTGTTTCGAAACTTTCTTGATTGAGGTTTTGAACTAATTTATTGATCTCAAGTGTGTCTCTTAAATCTTGTTGGATTAGTTCTTCTGCATTATCACCGTAGGCTTCTAGTTGTTTTTTGCGCGCTTCAGAAGCTGAGTTCGTTACATTGTTGTAGGCATTTTCTCTAGCAATGTTTAATTCTGCAGCAGATTTTGGTCCAGTAGTTTGTTTTGGTTCACCTGTATCAGCTCCTGAACCAGGTGCTTCAGAGAAAAATACTCTTCTTGCTTCATTAAAGAATGAAGAGTTCTTGTGTTTGAAATTTGTGATAAGATTGCAGAAAATCTTGTTTTTTAGTGCGCGCATTTTTTTTGTGTTTATTTTGGTTTTTGAAATTTCTCATTATTATATCAAATTTTCAATTATGGGTCAATTCGAATAGACTTATCTTTAATTTAGTTTGTTTTTTTTTGAGGAAAATTATTATAGTCTGAGTGGGATTTTAATATTTTTAGATGAAATTACCTTCGATAATTGTAAATTTTAAGTTGTACGAACAAGCAACAGGGGATAGTGCTTTGAAGCTTGCAAAAATCCATGACGAAGTTGCTAAGGAAACTGGAGCCTCAATTGGGATTGCTGTGAATCCATTAGATCTTTCTAAGATTGTTGATGCGATGGAAGTGATTCCCGTTTTTTCTCAACATATTGATCCTGTTGGTTATGGTAGTCATACTGGACATATTTTGCCTGAATTAGTAAAAGAGCATGGTGCATATGGGACAATAATTAATCATTCAGAATTTAAAATGGAGGATCAGCGTGTGGCTGAAGCAGTGCAAAGAGCGAGAGAAGTTGATTTATATACAATTGTTTGTGCAGATAGTCCTGAAGAGGCAAAGAAAATTCTTGCTTGTCAGCCTGACTTGATTGCTGTTGAACCTCCAGAGTTAATTGGTGGTGATATTTCCGTTTCTAAAGCTAGTCCATATATTATTGAAGAGGCGGTTGAAATTGCTGGTGATAGTCGTGTATTGGTTGGCGCTGGAGTGAAGGATGCAGATGATGTAAAAATAGCTTTAGCTTTAGGCGCTAAAGGTGTTTTGTTGGCTTCCGGTGTTACAAAAGCTGATGATCCATATTCTGTTTTGATGGACCTTGTTTCTGGAATGAAAGCTTAGATTGATTCTTTTCTCGATCGAAAACCTATTGGTTGGCGTGAGCTACTTTTTTGTTCTGTCTGTTCTTCTATTGTTTGATTAAAGCCAATTCTTTCTTTTTCTTTTTGAGTGAATTGATTCTCTTTGATAAAATTTTCTAGGCTGTAAATTCCCATGCAGATTTCGTAGATAATTCTGTTTATTTCACTTTGAGTTCTTTCTTTTTCCGGTAAATGTTTTGCAACAATATTTTGAAGTGTTCTTTCAGTTAAATTTGCTCTTAGAATGGTTGTTTCACTTCTAGGGAATCCTATTTTTGTTAGTTCTCTAATTCTCGGTCTAGACTTTGGTCTTACTTCATTTTGAAATCCAATTCTATTAGTAGTTCTAGTGTCTTCTTTAAGTGATGAATCATCATTAACGGTGATATCGCTTTCTAGGCTTTGATTTTCGCGTCCATCTTCATCTTCATGGATTTCGATGTTTGAGATTGCTATTCTTAAAAATTCTGCAATTTCATTTGGGTCTTTTTCAGAAATTATTCCGTCTAAAATTGCATATGCTGAAGGTACTTTATTGTTTTCGTCAGAAAAAACTAACTCTTTGAGAGTAGTTTCGCTAAGTTGAATTGTAATTCTTGGATCATTTTGCTCTAACCCCATATGAACAAAATTAGTATTATGCTGTTAGGAATAAAACATGGTTTGTTCCAATGCGTACTGTTTCTCTAGTTTCTTCAGATTCATTTCTTATTGTGATTTCTGTGTCGATGTTTTCTCCATCATTTAGGTATTCTTCCATAATTTGTTTTCTAAGTGAAGCAAATCTTTCTCTTGTGAATTGTTGAGTGTTCTTGATTCTTGAAATGCTATAACCAAGACTTTGGATAATTGGAATTCTTTTGACTGTAGAAAGCAATTCTTCTCGTGTTATGTCTCCAGCTTGATAGGCATTATTTATTGCAATTGCAAGTCTTTCTCTGTATCTGTTTGTGATCTCATTTTGATTTCTTGAGCCTTCGGTCATACATTCGTAGATTTCTTGTGTAACATCAGTTTCATTTCTTTCAGGGGCTGTTGATTTTGAACTTTTCATAATCGATTGATTAATTAGCTGAATTTGCTAATTTTATTTAGCATGTGAGATTACCAATAATTTTTGCTTTTGTCAAGCGCGTATGATTGAAGAAACAGTAACTGGAATAATTATTTCTGGTCAAAAGTTGGGAAGGAAAATTGGTTTTCCTACAATTAACTTGAGATATGATGGAGATTTAAGAGGGGTTTTTGTTGGTGAATTGGTATTTAATGAACTTTCTTATGGTGTTGCTGTAAACCTTGGTGGTCGACCAACGGTGGGAGATGAAGGTGTTTATCTAGAGGCACATTTGCTGGATTTTAAATCTTTTTTGATTCAAAATCCTAATCTTGAACAAAAAAATGGTTCTTTTGTTGGTAAAATTGAGGTATCCGTTAATTTACTAAAGAAAATCCGCTCTGTTCAAAAATTTAATTCAATTAATGAATTAAAGAAACAGATTAATAAGGATGTAGAATTTACTAGAAGTTGGTATAATCATCGAGAAATAAATTAGAATTATGCTTTCATATTTGAAAAAGAAAATTCCAGACACGCATCCTTTGAGATTGCTTGTTCATAAGATTAAAGGCTTTATTGCTGCATTAATTTATTGGTTTCCAGCAGATAATCTAATTGTTGTTGGTGTTACTGGAACTAACGGAAAGACGACGACTACAAATTTGATTACAAATATATTGAATGCTGCTGATTATAAAGTGGGGATGACTTCGACAATTAATTTTCAGATAGGGGACAGAAGATGGGTGAACGACACTAAGAAGACTACGATGAGTCCTTTTGTGTTACAGAAGACTTTGAGAGAAATGGTGAAGAGTGGTTGTAAGTATGCTGTTTTGGAAGTTTCATCTCATGCCATAACTCAATCTAGAGTTTATGGCATTAATTTTGATGTTGCTGTGATAACAAATGTTACGCCTGAGCATATTGAATATCATGGAAGTTTTGATGCTTATTTGAATGCAAAAGGAGAGTTGTTTAAGAAAGTTTCGAAAGGAAAAAGGAAATTTGGCATTCAAAAAATGTTAATTTCGAACGCAGATGATAAGTATTTTAGTTACTTTAATCAGTTTGTTGCAGATAGGAAGATGAATTATGGGTTGAAGCAAGCTACGGTTTATGCTGCGCAAATGGAGGCCGGTCCAAATGGGACAAAGTTTACTTTGCATGTTCCAAATAATGCAATTCCCGTGCATTTTAGTTTACCTGGAGAGTTTAATGTTTATAATGCTTTGGCAGCTGCCTCTTGTGCGATTTCCTTACAAGTTCCGATTGATAAAGTAAAAAAAGGTTTAGAGGATAGCCGTGTAGTTTCTGGGCGTTTTGAACATATTGAATGTGGTCAGGATTTTAGTGTGATTGTTGATTATGCTCATACTCCTGAGGCTTTGGAGAATCTTTTTAGCATGTATAGTCGTTTGTCAAAAGGGCGTTTGATAGCCGTTTTTGGTGCAACTGGTGGAGGAAGGGATAAATCTAAGAGGCCGAGAATGGGGGAGATAGCTAATGAGTTTGCTGATTATATTATTGTTACTGATGATGATCCTTATGAGGAGGATGAATGGGATATTATTGAGCAGATTTCGGAAGGGATTCCTCGAAAAGAGGGGAGAAATTTTTGGAAGATTCCTGATAGGAGAGAAGCTATACGTTTAGCTTTGAGTCAGGCTAAAAGTGATGATACTGTAGTTATTGCGGGGAAAGGAGCTGAAGAGGTGATGATGGTTCGTGGGAAAAAAGTGAAATGGAATGATAAGGCTGTTGTAAAAGAGCTTCTTGAAAGAGAGGTTGAGATTGAATTGAGTGTTGATGAGCTAGTAAGAGTTGGAAAATAGTATGAAGAGTATTGATGGATTTTTTTTGATTAAGAAGGGGACAGGGATGACTTCTTTTGATGTTATTCGTGATCTGCGTAGAATTACTGGGGTGAAGAAGATTGGGCATAGTGGGACACTAGATCCACTAGCGACAGGGCTAATGTTGGTTGCTGTTGGTCAAGGAACGAAGCTTTTGGAGTATTTAATTGGTGAGGATAAAGAATATGAAGTTTTAGTTGAGTTTGGAAAAATCTCTGATAGTTACGATGCTGATGGTGAGCTTAGCGAGTATGGCTTTGAAGGAGAAATATCTAGAAATAAGATTGATCAAGAAATTGAAACAAGCTTTTTAGGTTTGATTGAGCAAATACCTCCGAAGTATTCAGCTTTAAAAATTAATGGAAAGCGTGCTTGTGATATTGTAAGGTCTGGCGGTGAAGTGAAAATGAAAGCAAGAGAAGTATTGATCAAATATTTTGAACTTGATGAGTTAAATTGGCCCTTTGCTAGATTTAAAGTGGGGTGTGGGTCTGGTACTTATATTCGATCTTTGATCAATGATTTGGGAGAAAATTTAAATTGTGGAGCTTATGTTAAAGAGTTGCATAGGACAGAGATTGGAGAGTTTGAAGTTGCTGATGCAGTTAATATTGAGGATTTGAAAGATGATTGGAAAGAGCATTTTTATTCTATAAGTCAGTTAGATTTTGGTTTTGATAGGTTTGATCTTGAAATTAAGGATTTCGATGTTTTGAAGCATGGTAGAGTGCTTGATAGAGATTGTTCTGAATTTAATTTCCCACTCTTAGCATATTTGGATGGTAATTTAGTTGGGGTATTGGAAATCTGTCAGGGGGGTGTTAAGTTTCGGAAGCAAATTATAAAGAAATAAGATGACTTTTAATTGGTACTTAGAAAGGTTATTCTGTTTTTGCTTGAATAATTATTTATGGAAGATTTTTCAAAATTAATAATTTATTTCTGGAGACCTGCGTTGTTTGCTTTTGTGCTAGCCTTTTTATTGGTGAATTTGGCATTAGATTTTTTTCCAAAATGGGGACTAATGGATCGACCTAAAAAATATGGGTTAAAGCGTAATCCTATTCCTTACTATGGTGGTATTACGATTTTTTTAGCTTTTGCTGTTTCGGTGATAATTTTTGTTCCGCTTTCAATGAGTGTTTTTGGATTATTGATTGGTGCAAGTTTAATTGCCTTGATTGGTTTTTTGGATGATTACTTTGATGTTAAGCCGATTTATAGACTCTTTGTACAATTTTTTGCTTCATTGATTTTGGTCTTTTTTGGGATTGGTATTCTTTCTTTTAATTTGCCTTTTTTTGGAGAGATTAATTTAGTGATGTTTGAATTTGGTGGAGTTTATTTATTGTCAGCTTTTTTTACAGTTTTTTGGGTTATGGCGATTGTAAATGCTTTAAATTTTCAGGATGGGATTAGTGGTTTAAACAGTGGTGTGGTTTTTATTGCTTCGATGACTGTTTTTTTCTTGAGTATTCATCCTGGTATTCATGATTATCCGGGTGAGCAAATTCCAGTTGCAATATTAGCTTTGATACTTGCGATGAGTTCACTTGCTTTTTGGACTTTTGACTTTCCAAAACCAAGAATTTTAATGGGGGATACTGGAAGTACTTTTTTGGGTTTTGTTTTAGCTGTTTTGGCGATTTTTTCTGGGGGAAAGATTGCAACTGCTTTTTTGGTTTTGGGGTTACCTATTTTGGATATGATTTGGGTTGTTGTTAGAAGAACAATTGAAGGTAAGAAATTTTGGAAGGGTGATTTGAAACATATGCA
>CAYNUR010000004.1:0-4739 GCA_964400435.1 uncultured Candidatus Peribacteria bacterium | reverse complement strand
CATATGCATCATAGGTTGTTAAGATTTGGAATTTCTGAAAGAACAGTGTTGGGGATTTATTATTTGATTACTTTCTTTTTTGGAGTGTCGGCGATTGTTTTTGTTAGTACAGAGCAGAAGATATTTATGGTTATTTCTTTGATTGTCTTTATGCTTTTGTTGGCTGGAAGTTTGGTTTTAGTTGGGAAGGATTAGTGTACCACTCGCACGCCTTTGGCGGGCTCGGGTACACTACGCGGTATTTGTTTAGTTTGATTTTTTAGGAAAAATTTAAGAAATTTTAATTTTTGTTTGTTAAATTTTGCTTGTTTTCCCCGAGGCGGGTGGGGGGTGTGGATGGATTTTATTTTAAAATTTCCTTAATGACATAATCAAAATTTTTTGTTATTTTTATCCTCCAATATCTAATACCTTGAATGGCTGATTTAGTTGATGAAATAAAGAATAGATTAGGAGTTGTAGAGGTTGTTTCGCAATATGTTCAGTTAAAAAAAGCAGGGAGGAGTTATAAGGCTTGCTGTCCGTTTCATTCTGAGAAAAGTCCGAGTTTTGTGGTAAGTCCTGAAAAGCAGATTTGGCATTGTTTCGGTTGTAATAAAGGTGGTGATTTGTTTTCTTTTGTTCAGGAGTTTGAAAGTATTGGATTTACTGAGGCTCTTGAATTAATGGCTGAAAGATGTGGATTAAAAGTTGAAGATTATCGAAAAACGACTAAACGTGTAAATAAAAGTGAAAAAGATGAATTTTATAATTGTCATGAGTTGGCTAGTCAATTGTTTGAAGAGCAATTGCACAATACGAATGATGGAAAAAAGGTTCTAGAATATCTTGATAAAAGAGGTGTGAATTTGGATACAGTTAAGGACTTTCGATTAGGATTTTCTCCTGATGAATATGATTTTTTGTATCCCAAATTGTTAAAAAAGGGTATTTCAAAGAATGTTTTAATAAAGTCTGGTTTAGTATCTGCAAAGAATTTAGCTGCAGATTCAGTTTATGATAAATTTCGTGGTCGACTTATTTTTCCAATTTTTGATTACTTAGGCAAAATTTGTGGATTTGGAGGAAGAGCATTGAAGTCTGGTCAAATGCCGAAGTACTTAAATTCACCAGAAAATGTTATTTATAATAAGAGTAAGGTTTTATATGGTTTTTCTCATGCAAAAGGAAAGATTAAAGAAAAAGATCAGATAATTTTGGTTGAGGGATATTTTGATGTTATTTTGCCTTTTCAAGAGGGGGTGGAAAATATTGTTGCTACTTCCGGAACTGCTTTAACTCCTGGTCATGTGAAGTTGATTAAGCGATTAACTAAAAATGTTATTACCTGTTTTGATGCTGACTCTGCAGGATTTGAAGCAACTAAACGTGCTTATAATTTAATGTCGGATAGTGATTTGAAAGTAAAAAGTGTTGGAAATCTAGAAGGAAAAGATCCAGCTGACTTTGTCCTTAATGATTTGGATGCTTTTCAAAAAGAAGTGGATTCTGCTTCAGATTTTATTGATTATTATATTTCTAGATTGATTAGTGAGAATAATATTGATGACTTTGAGGGGCAAATGAAGGTTGTTGATGAGCTTTTGCCAATTTTTAAAAAACTGGGTTCTATTCAGAAAGATCACTATATAAGAAACTTGAGTAATAGATTGGGGATGAAGGAGGCCTCTTTATACGATGCCGTTGAGAAATTTGAAGTTATTGGTACTTATTATGAGGAGCAAAGAAATCCAGATGTCCAAGCTAAGAAGCATACTTTGGCTGAGATTATTTGTGGGATTTGTTTAGAATACCCTAGTAAATTTGAAATTTGTTTGGAACGGCTTGAGCCGAATGATTTTAGTGATGATATTAAAAGAGTTTACAATACTATGTTTGAGCAGTATAATTCAGCCCGACAAGATTTTAGCGGATGGGATTTTAGTGCGAAGGAATTTGCGAATAGTAAGTCTGTGATTAATGTTTTGCAGATTTATACTGAAAGTAACTATGGGGAATTTTCTCAAGACAATTTAGACAAGGAGCTTGAGAATTTAATTAGAAGATTAAAATCTGAAAATAGAGAGAGAAAATTAAGAAATTTACAGTTAGAGATTCAAGAATCTGAAAAAAGTGGAGATAAAGAGAAACTGATAGAACTATTAAAAAAACAACAGAAAATACTTTCTGAAACAAATTAAATCTATGGCTAGAACAAAAAAATTTATTAAGCACCCTAGTGATGAGCAGTTGGATAAATTCCCTAAAGAGGTGCGTTCTTTGGTAAAAAAGGGTAAAGAGCAGGGATTTGTGACTCATCAAGAATTACTTAAGGCAATGCCTAAAGTTGAAGAGGACTTATTGCTTCTAGATGAAGTTTACAGTCTTTTTTTGGATATTGGTATTGAGGTTATTGATACTAAAGATACCTTGATCTTGGATCAAAAAGACGTAAAAAAGAAATTAAGTAAGAATAAACATAAAAAAGATTTTGGAGAAGAGGGTGATGAAGATGAAGCTGACAAAAAATCTAAAGGTAAGAAGAAATCTTCAGGTAAATTGGTTACTGCATCTGAAAGAAAAGCAAAGAAGAAAAAGAAGGCTGCTGAAAGAAAAGAAATTGCAAATGATTCAATTAGACTTTATTTAACTGAAATTGGTCGCGTTGATTTATTAACGGCTAAAGAGGAAATTGATCTAGCTAGAAGAATTGAGAAAGGAGATCAGTCTGCTAAAGCTAAACTTGCTGAGGCAAACCTTCGTTTAGTAGTAAGTATTGCAAAGAAATATATTGGACGTGGACTTTCCTTTTTAGATTTAATTCAAGAAGGGAATATTGGTTTATTTAGAGCGGTTGAAAAGTTTGATCCAAATAGAGGATTTAAGTTTTCTACATATGCTACTTGGTGGATAAGGCAGGCTATTACTCGTGCGATTGCTGATCAAGCAAGAACTATTAGAATTCCTGTGCATATGGTTGAAACGATTAACAAGCTTACTCATGCTCAAAGAAGACTTGTTCAAGAGTTAGGACGTGAGCCTTTGATTGAAGAATTGGCAGCTGAGATGGATATGGAGATTAAAAAGGTGAGACATATTAAAAAGATTTCACAAGATATTGTTTCTCTTGAAGCACCTGTTGGAACTGAAGAGGATAGCAAATTAGGTGATTTTATCGAAGATGATGAAGCTCTTTCACCAATGGAAGCTACAAATAGGCAGCTATTGAAAGAAAATATTCACGAAATGCTTCAATATTTATCTCCAAGAGAAAGAAAAATTATTGTGATGAGGTTTGGTTTGGAAGATGGAGTGGGGCATACTTTGGAAGAAGTTGGACGAGAGTTTAATGTAACTAGAGAAAGAATTAGACAGATTGAGGCTAAGGTTCTACAGAAATTGAAAGAACATCCTACAAGTGTTAAGATTCGTCCTCATTAATATTTATGTAATTTAATTTTATGGCTAAAGCAAAAACTACTAAGGCTGGTAAAAAATCTACAACTAAGGATACTAAAATTGTTGATGAACTAGTAAATGATGGAGGTGAAAAAGTGACTTTGATTACTAAGGAAGGTTTTGAAAAACTTAAGGCTGAGTTGGAAACTCTTAAGACAAGTAAAAGAAAAGAAGTTGCTGCAAGAATTAAAGAAGCAATTTCATATGGAGATCTTTCAGAGAACTCTGAATATGAAGAAGCAAAGAATGAGCAAGCGTTTGTTGAAGGAAGAATTTTGGAACTGGAACATAAAGTTAAAAATGCAAAGATTATTTCTGAAAAACATAGTACAAAGTCTATTCAATTAGGTAGTACTATTCATTTAAAAAATCTAAGTAAGAAAGGTGATGACGAAGTTTACACTATTGTAGGTTCTACTGAAGCGAATCCTTTTGAAGGCAAAATTTCAAATGAGTCACCAGTTGGTCATGCTGTTTTAGATAGAGATAAAGGAGAGAAAGTTAAAGTAAAAGTACCTAGTGGTTATGTAGAATATGAAATTGTTAAAATCGAGAATTAATAGTAAGTCGATAGTTAACTAAAAATATTAGCCGTACTGAATTCAGTACGGCTTGTTTATTCAATTAATAAAAAAAGAGCCTTTGATTATAGACTCTTTTAAGTTGATTCAATTATTTTTTGCTAGTTGTGTACTTTTTTGACTTCTTAGTCTTAGTTTTTTTGTTGGATTTAATGTTTTCTTTCATTTTTTGGTACTCTTTCAAATATTGTTTTCCGTAGAAAATGATTACTGCTGCAGCAAGTGCTAAAGTGAGGTATGTCCATATTCTCATTGCAAAATATGGAATGTTTTCAAATCTAACTAATGTTAGGAATATTAAGATAATTCCTAAAGTAATTAGTCGTTTATGGAACTTTTTAAACAGCTTTTTGTATGCAATGTCTGATTTTTTCTTATTGTTGTAAACTTTACCAAGAATTAATCCTCCAATTACTAGTAGTGCCTGTATTATCAGAATTACAGAATATACTTTTATTGATGGTGCACCAGGTGCTTTTGCAAAGAAATAGCTTAATAAATTTGATATCATGATTGTTCTTTAGATTCTTTAGTGTTTTTTTCTGGCTTATTATAGCGGATGTATAAAAATATTCCAGCTAAGATAGTAATAATTAATGCTGAGATTTGTTCAACTCTAATTCCAAAAATCATCCAAGCATCATCACCTCTTAGGAATTGTTCTAAGAAAAATAAGAAGCTATAGATGGCTATTCCACTGGCACCCATAATACCCTCTAG
>CAYNUR010000003.1:0-23143 GCA_964400435.1 uncultured Candidatus Peribacteria bacterium | reverse complement strand
ACTACAAACATCACAAAAGGAATTGCAATTAAACACAAAAACCAAGATTGGCTTGTTGCAGAAGCCCAATTCGTTAATCCAGGAAAAGGTTCAGCATTCACAAGATCTAAACTTAAAAATCTTAAAACTGAACAAGTCATTGAACACACTTTCCGTTCAGGAGAAGCAGTTGAAGTAATCGACGTCATTAGACAAAAGTGCCAATTCCTCTACAAAGATGGTGAAGGATTTCACTTTATGGACAATGAAACTTATGAGCAATTCACTTTATCTCCAGAAGCTATTGGTGACTCAGAAAAGTATTTACTAGATGGAACTGAATGCTATGCACTATTTATCGAAGGACTTCCAATTAGTGCACAAATTCCACAAAAAATGGAATTCACAGTAATTTCAACTCCACCAGGTGTAAAAGGAGACACAGCAACTGGTGGCTCAAAAGAAGCAACAATTGACACAGGAACAATCATTAAAGTTCCACTTTTCATCAAAGAAGGAGAAAAAATCATTGTAAACACTGACTCTGGAGAATACGTAAGCAAAGCCTAAATCCTCTGAATTCAATAACAACAAAAAATGCTAGATCTAAAATTCATCATCGAAAATCCCGAAGAAGTTAAAAAAGGTGCTGAAAAGAAAAATGTAAAAATTGACATCGATAAGATTGTCAAACTCTACGAAGAAAAGAAAGAAAAGCTACAAGAAATTGAACAACTTAGGGCACTACAAAATGAAGTTTCAAAAAAAATCCCACAATCACAGGAAGATGAAAAATCTTCACTACTTAAAGAGATGGGAGAAGTAAAAGAAAAAATCAAAGCTCTAGAACCTGACTTAGAAAAACTTGAAAAACAAATCGACGATTTAGTTCTAGATGTACCCAATCCACCACTTGATTCAGTACCAAGTGGAAAAAGTGAAGAAGATAATCAAGTTTTAAGGACTGAAGGTAAAAAACCTGAGTTCAACTTTGAAGCAAAAACCCATTTTGATATTGGCAAGGAATTAGACATTATCGACATAGAAAGAGGTGTAAGAAGCTCTGGTGCAAGATTTTACTACCTTAAAAACGAAGCAGCACTACTTGAATTTGCACTTGTGCAACACGTGATACACAAACTTCACAGTAAAGGCTTTTCCCCTGTAATCCCCCCAGTACTTGTGAAAGAAGACGCTATGTACGCTACCGGATTTTTCCCAGCAGACAGAAATGAAATCTATAATGTAAACCCAGAAGAGGACAACTTATTCCTTGTTGGAACTTCTGAAGTCCCACTTACAATGCTACATGCCACAGAGATATTAGAAGAACAAGAATTCCCTATTAGATACTGTGGATATTCTAGCTGTTTCAGAAGAGAAGCAGGTTCATATGGAAAAGATACAGCAGGAATTATCAGAACGCATCAGTTCAACAAAATTGAGATGTTCAGTTTCTGTCATCCAGACAAATCACAAGAAGAACACGACTTTATTCTTTCAATCGAAGAAGAAATAATGAAAGAATTAGGATTCCATTATCAAGTAATTAATATTTGTGGAGGAGATCTAGGAGCTCCTGCAGCAAAAAAATACGACATCGAAGTTTGGATTCCAACACAAGAAAAATTCAGAGAATTAACTTCATGTTCAAACTGCACAGACTTCCAAGCTAGAAGATCAAAAATTAGATACAAAAAAGAAGACGGTAAAAAAGAGTACGCACATACATTAAATGGAACAGCAGTTGCAATTGGTAGAACATTAGTTGCAATCCTAGAAAACTATCAGAACGAAGATGGAACAGTAACAATTCCTGAAGTTTTGAGACCATATATGGGGGGAAGAGCTAAGATAGAAAGGAAGTAAATCTTGAAAAACAAACACCATCCACACCCCCCACCCTGCCTACCGGTTTACATGCCGTAGGTATGCAGGCAAGCCTCCTTGGGGAATAAGAAATACTACGGAAAGATTAAAATATCTTAAATTTTTTCGTAAAAGCAGATAAACCACAAGAGTCATCAAAAACAATCACTAAACTATTGAAGAAAAAGCGTATTCGTGCTACAATAGTATGATAAATAAAAACCAAATATGATTGTTCTCTCAACAGATTCATTAAGAGGCTACGGATTAAACCGTATTTTTGAACTAGCTAAAAAAGCCGGATATGACGGTATAGATTTAGCTGTAAACTATGGACAATTCGATACATACAACGAAGAATACTTAAAAAAGCTTATCGCAGAACATAACATTCCTATTCAATCCATATCCGCACCTAAACAAATGGCTAGTAAAAAAATCAAACAATTGATTAATATGGCCAAAGAATTAGATGCAAAAGTTGTTATTCTTCAACCACCAAAATTCCTTGATTTTAAGCTTTCAAGTTGGCTAAAAAAAGAAATCCCAAAACTTCGAGAAAAACATAAAATGTCTATTGCTTTAGAAAACGCTCCCGCAGGTACACTTCTTGGTTTCCTACCAGGACATGCCTTATCGAACACACAAGACATGAAAAAATTTAAACATATTGCCTTAGACACAGCAAGAATTGGCGAAAAAAGACAAGATTTAATTAGAACATATAGTTCATTCAAAAAATATTTAGTTCATATTCACCTCTCAGATCTTCATAGAGGTAAAAAATATGGAATACCAGGTGAAGGAATTCTGCCACTAGAAAGTCTTCTTACAAAATTAAAACAAGACAACTATCCAGGTGCAATTTCAATAAAAATTATTCCAAAATATCTTCATGCTGGAAAAGACGAGAAAGTAATTGAAGAACTAGAGAAAATCAAAAAATACTACAACAAATATTATTCAAACGTAAAAACTCTAGAAGAAGACAACGAAAGCGAAGAAGACAAAATGACTGGAATGTAAAACTCATGCCCGCTAGAATCTAGGCATGATAAAAATTAAAAACGTCTCAAGAAAATTCGTATCAGGAAGTTCAAGTACTGATGCTTTGATTGACATAAACCTCGAAATCAAAACTGGCGAATTCATTGCACTAATGGGACCTTCAGGTTCGGGCAAATCGACATTATTAAACTTAATTGGTGGACTGGATTTTCCGGATGAAGGAAAAGTCCTTTTCAAAAATCAAAACATAGCAGAGTTTTCAGACAAAGAAGCTTCAAAATATCGCAACGAACACATTGGTTTTGTATTCCAAGAATTCTATTTAGAATCTTTTTTAAACTTAAAACAAAACGTTCTTTTGCCGACATATTTCAATGGAGGGAAGAAACAAAAAGAATCATATGCTGAAAAACTAATAAAAGACGTAAAACTAAGTCACAAAACTTCAGCAAAAATTTCAGAACTCTCTGGTGGACAAAAACAACGTGTAGCAATTGCTAGGGCATTAATTAATAAGCCTAAAATTTTACTCGCAGATGAACCGACAGGAAATCTAGATTTAAAAACTGGAAAAACAATACTCGACCTTCTCGTTGAACTTCACAAAAACTACAAAACAACCCTAATCATCGCCACACATGATGAAAAAGTTGCAAAATCTGCAAAAAGAATCATTAGAATTATCGATGGAAAAATAACCGAAAAATAACAACATGCTTTTATCAATCGCACTCAGAAACATCAAACAAAAGAAATTCCGTACATTTTTAGCAAGTCTAAGCATTACAATCGGAACAGCTTCATTAATATTATTTTTAGGAATTAGCAACGGAATACAAAATGCAACATTTCAAGAAATAGAAAAATCTTCCCCCCTAACTCAAATCACAGTTAGACCAAACACTGACAATACTGGTGTAGTTTCTTTCTTAGCTCAATCACAAGAAGGAAAACTAACCGACGACAGTATCGAAAAACTCTCTCAAATAGATGGAATTGTAAATATTTCACCAGAAATTCAATTCAATAATTTTGCCTCATTAGAAGCAAGCTTACTTGGATTTAGCATTGTAACTGACACAATGGTTTTCGGTGTAGAAAAAGACTTCATAGAAGAAGAATTAAACAATTCTGAGATATGGGACAATAAAGAACAACCTTACCCAACAGTCATTCCAAGAAAAATTTTAGACTTATACAACTTAACAATTGCTTCTCCTCAAGGATTACCACTTCTTTCAGAAGAAGGATTGATCGGAAAAGAAATAGAATTATACCCAAATCATTCTAATTTTTTCCCAGGTATGCAAAAAAAAGAAAACCCAATTAGATTAGAAATTGTTGGCTTTTCAGACAAAGTAAACCTAATTGGAACAACACTTCCCTACCAAATCGTCCAAGAACTAAACTCAAAATTTTCTCCGCTTGAAGGCTCACAAAAATATGTTGAAATTTTCGTCGAAACAGAAAGCCCAAGCTCGACTAGTCAAATAGCAAACCAAATAGAAGAACTCGGGTTCAATACCGCCTATTTCCAAAAAAACATCCAAGATGTTGAAGCAAGATTTACATATTTATCCATCGCCCTCGGATCAATTAGCTTGATCATTTTAATAACAGCCTCAATAGCAATAATCAACACCTTCCTAGCAACAATTGCTGAAAGAACAAAAGAAATCGGACTATTTAGAGCTGTAGGAGCAACTAAAAAGCATATTAGAAAGATTATACTTTTAGAAGCCGGAGCAATCGGACTACTAGGTAGTTCCGTAGGAATAATCACTGGCTACCTGGCAAGCATTCTTGTTAACAAAGTGGGAATCCAACAACTTCAAAACACTACGCTCTCCATCGACAATTTAGTTTCAATCAACACTAGCTTAATTCTATTCACCCTTATCTTTGGAACATTTCTAAGTACCTTAGCCGCATACTTGCCAGCCCATAAAGCCTCGAATATCAGCCCTATAAAAGCAATTAACCGCTAGATTAATAAAGTTTAAAACCGACTAGTCAAAACTAAAGAAATCAAGACTTTTTCATTTGACTTAGAGTAAAATAGCTGTAGAATTAAGCGCGCTATCTATATAAGTGGATGAGTAAAGGCAAGGGTAGTAAAATGCTTAAACAAAAGCAAAACAACATTTGTTTCCCTGACCATTTTTCATATGCCGAAAGCAAAAGCTTCAAAGAAAACTTCAAGCAAAAAAACAGAAAAAAGTACTGATAAAAAAACTAAAAAGACTTCTAAATCTAAAGTAGGCAACCTTGTAAAGCCATCAGAAATCGATTTACCAATTGATTCTCTTACACTTAGAAGTGACAGAAAATTCCTAGTTAGTAATTCAAAAGATACTGTTTCTACACCTCCATTAGTAGAAATTCAACTCAACTCCTATAAATGGTTCCTAGAAGAAGGAATTAGAGATCTTTTAGATGAGATTTCTCCAATCCAAGACTTCTCAGGAAAAAAACTTGAACTACACTTCCTTGAACATTCAATTGAGGAACCAAAGTATGATGCTGAAACTTCAAAAAACAAGAACCTCACTTATGAAGCACCACTAAAAGTTCATGTTCAATTAATCAATAAAGAAACTGGTGAAATTAAGGAACAAGACGTATTCCTTGGGAATATTCCACTTATGACTAATCGAGCAACTTTCATCATTAATGGAATTGAAAGAGTAGTAGTTAGTCAAATCGTTAGATCACCAGGTGTTTTCTTTTCATCAAACAATTCAGCTCCAGGAATGCATTCAGCAAAAATCATTCCAAAAAGAGGTGCATGGTTAGAAATGGAAACAGACAAAAAAGGTGTTATTAATGTTAAAATCGACAGAAAACGTAAAATTCCTGTAACTTCACTTTTACGTGTATTTGGATACGATGAAGACAAAAAGATAATGGACCTGTTCAAAGACGACATCCTAGATATCGAACACGACTACATTCTAAATACACTAGAAAAAGATACTGCAAAGACAGTTGAAGAAGCTTACCAAAATATTTATAAAAAAATTAGACCTGGTGACTTAGCAACTCCAGAAAATGCAAAAGCACTGATAGACTCAATGTTCTTTGACTATAGAAAATACGACATGGGTCCAGTCGCTAGATACAAATTAAATAAAAGGTTTAGTCTAGAAACACCAAACACAAAGAAATATCACACTTTCCAGATTGAAGATTTTGTATATATCTTGAAACATTTGATCAGATTAAACAATAAAGAGGCTCTACCAGATGATATTGATCATCTCTCAAACAGAAGAATTCGTGCCGTTGGAGAGTTAGTACAAAACAAATTCAGAGTTGGTGTTTTAAGAACTGACAGAATTGCAAAAGATAGAATGACTGTTATGGATTTAGAAACTGTAACTCCGACTCAGCTTGTAAACTCAAGACCAATTACAGCCGCACTAAGAGAATTTTTTGCAAGTTCTCAGCTTTCTCAATTCATGGATCAAACAAATCCATTAGCAGAGCTAGAGCATAAAAGGAGGCTTTCAGCGATGGGTCCAGGTGGTCTATCAAGAGAAAGAGCTTCATTTGATGTTCGTGATGTACATCCATCTCATTACGGAAGAATTTGCCCAATTGCCACTCCAGAAGGACCAAATATTGGTTTAGTTGTACACTTGGCAACATTCGCAAAAATCAATAAATATGGATTCATCGAAACTCCATTCAAGGAAGTTGCAAATGTTGTTGCAAACAAAGCAAAAGAATTAGTAGGAAGAGTAGCTAGAGAAACGATTAAAAATGGAAAAACAACCATCGTAAATGCAGGCGATGCTATTGACGAAAAAGCAGCAAAAGCAATTGAAAAAATCAAAGAACTTGAAGAAGTAAATGTTAGACCTTATGTAACAGACAAGGTTAGCTATTTTGATGCTGATGCTGAAGAACCACTGATTATTGCCCAAGCAAACTCAGAACTTGATGAAAAGGGACAATTCATAGATACAAGGGTTTCAGCTAGAAAACATGCTGAAGCAACTTTAGCTCACATTAATGACGTAACTCACGTTGATGTTTCACCAAAACAAATCATTTCAATTACGACTTCCTTAATTCCTTTCCTAGAGCATGATGATAATACTCGTGCCTCAATGGGTTCAAACATGCAGAGACAAGCAGTTTCTCTAATAGAACCAGAAGCTCCAATTGTTGGAACAGGAATGGAAGAAATCGCTGCAAAAAGTTCAGGAATGGTATTACTTGCAGAAAGAAGCGGTACAGTATCTTATGCTGATGCTGACGAAGTTACGGTTGTATACGACAACGGTAAACAAGTTACATATCAAGTTCAAACATACTTGAGATCAAATCAAGGAACTTGTATTCACCAAAAAGTAAAAGTAAAGACTGGGGATAAAGTTAAAAAAGGTGATGTCTTGGCTGACGGACCTTCTACTGATCAAGGTGAACTAGCACTTGGAAGAAACCTACTTGTAGCATATATGCCATGGGAAGGTTACAACTTCGAGGATGCGGTAATTATTTCTGACTCAGTTGTTCAAAAAGGATATTACGATTCAGTACACATTGAAACTTTCACAGTTGATGTTAGAGAAACAAAACTTGGAGCAGAAGTTATTACTAGAGATATCCCAAACGTTGGTGAAGCAAAACTAAAAGATCTAGATGAAGATGGAATTATCAGAATTGGAGCGACAGTTCACGAAGGTGACATTCTTGTTGGAAAAATTACTCCAAAAGGTGAAACTGAACTTACTGCTGAAGAAAGACTACTTAGAGCAATCTTTGGAGACAAAGCAAGAGATGTAAAAGACACTTCGCTTAGACTACCTGGAGGAGAAGGTGGAAAAATCGTAGGAGTACAAATTTTCACAAAAGACGCTGGAGATGAATTACCTACAGGAATCTTAAAACAAATTAAAGTAAACGTAGCTCAAACAAGAAAAATCCAAGTCGGTGATAAAATCGCCGGTAGACATGGTAATAAAGGGGTTATCTCAATTGTTGTACCAAAAGAAGATATGCCTTTCCTGCCAGATGGAACGCCTGTTGATATCATTTTGAACCCACTTGGGGTATCAAGTCGTATGAACATCGGGCAAATCTTAGAAACACATCTTGGATGGGCTGCTAGAGAACAAAGTATTACAGTTGCAACACCAGCTCTAAACGGAGTTCCAACTGAAGAAATTCAAAAACAACTTAAAGAAGCTGGATTACCAGAAGACGGAAAAATCCAACTATTCGATGGTAAAACTGGAGAATCATTTGATAGACCAGTAACAGTAGGTATTGCCTACATCTTAAAACTAAGCCATTTGATTGAAGACAAAATTCATGCCAGATCTGTTGGTCCTTATTCACTTGTTACTCAACAACCTCTCGGAGGTAAAGCTCAACATGGTGGACAAAGATTCGGAGAAATGGAGGTGTGGGCACTTGAGGCATATGGAGCTGCTCACACTCTTCAAGAAATGCTTACTATCAAATCAGATGATGTATACGGTAGATCAAAAGCTTACGAATCAATCGTTAAAAGCGAATCAATTAAAAAACCTAGAGTTCCAGAATCGTTTAACGTTCTTGTAAAAGAGCTACAAAGTCTCGGTCTTTCAGTAAAACTTATGCATACCGATGACGAAGCTGATGAAAAAGATGAATTCTTAGAAGAAAGCGCTGAAGAAAAAGAAGAAATTAGTGCTGACGTAAAAGAAGAAATCGATCAAGAAAGCGAAGGAACTTCAAGAGAATCAGGAAACTTAGAAGGTATCAGTGAAGACAACATGGAAGTTATAGCAGAAGCTGATGAAGACGAAGAGTAGATCAAATTTTCTAAGAGAATATTAACCAATAACAACAAATCATGAGAAGTGTAAATAAAGTAATCGTAATCGGAAATCTTACAAGAGATCCTGAAATGAGACAAACGCCAAACGGTCAAACAGTAACTACATTTGGTGTAGCAACAAACAGAGAGTGGGTAACAAGAAATGGTGAAAGAAAAAGCTCAGCAGAATTCCATGAATGTGTAGCTTGGGCAAAACTAGCAGAAATCTGCCACAAATATTTAAAAAAAGGGCGACTAGTTTACGTAGAAGGATACCTAAAGACTAGAAGTTGGGATACACCAGAAGGAATAAAAAAATTCAAAACGGAAATAGTAATTCAAGACATGATTATGCTTGAAAAGAAAGACAGCGATGAAGACTATATTCCAGCATCTGATTCAGACGATGATGATGACGAAGAAACAACAATGGACGATAATTCAAACACAGAAGAATCCAGTCCTAAATTTGAACAAGAACAACAAGCTAACTCAGATGAACAAGATTCAGAATCTCAATCTAATGAAGAATCAAACTCAACTGATGAAAATCCAATAGATAAAGATCTAGGATTATAAGATTAATTTAAAACCACTACTTAACAGCAAGTCCTTATGAAAGACTTTAAGAACAAGCTTCATAAAAAACAATTTAACGCAATTACACTAGGCGTAGCATCACCAGATGAAATTCTTGGTTGGTCTAGTGGAGAAGTAAAAAAACCTGAAACGATTAACTATAGAACACAAAAACCTGAAAGAGACGGTTTATTCTGTGAGAAAATTTTCGGACCAACAAAAAATTACGAATGTTACTGCGGAAAGTATAAAAGAATCCGCTATAAAGGTGTAATTTGTGAAAAATGTGGAGTTGAAGTCACTCACTCTTCAGTTAGAAGAGAAAGAATGGCTCACATCAAATTAGCAGTTCCTGTTACACACATTTGGTTTTTAAGATCTACACCAAGTCGTATTGGCCTACTTCTTGATTTACCAATAAAAACTCTAGAACAAGTTGTCTACTTCGCTTCCTATATTGTTTCTGATGTTGATGAAGAATCAAAACAAGAAGCTTTAAGCCAACTACAAGAAGAGTACCAATCTCACAAAAAAAGAATTAAAGAAGAGTTCAAACAACAAATGCTTGAAGTTGAAAAAATCGAAGATAACAAAATGAGAAAAAATGCTGAAATAGAAGCTGAAAAAGAGTATTCACAAGATATAGAAGATCTAGACTTCAATCATTCTGAAACTAAAGACACTCTAGAAAAATTAGAAATTGGAAAAGTATATTCTGAAATAGAATACAGAAAAATGTCACTAAAGTTTGGTCATGTTTTCAAAGCAGGAACAGGAGCACAAACACTAAGAGACATCATCGCAAACCTAGACCTTAAAAAATTAATCGATAGTCTAGAAGAACAAGCAAAAAGAACTTCTGGTCAAAAATACAAAAAAATAGTTAAAAGAATCAAACTTGCTGGAAGCTTGTTAAAAGCTGAAGTTAAACCAGAATGGTTCATCATGACTGTGCTACCAGTTATCCCACCAGATCTAAGACCAATGGTACAACTAGATGGTGGTAGATTTGCTGCTTCTGATCTTAATGATCTTTACAGAAGAGTTATCAACAGAAACAACCGTCTAAAAAGACTTATGTCTATCGGTGCACCAGAAGTTATATGTAGAAATGAAAAGAGAATGCTTCAAGAAGCTGTTGATACATTATTAAATAACAGCGCTCGACAAGGAAGAACTGTATTCAACTCTGGAAATAAAAGAAAATTAAGATCTCTTTCAGATATGTTGAAAGGTAAACAAGGTCGTTTCAGACAAAACCTACTTGGTAAACGTGTGGATTATTCTGGACGTTCTGTGATTGTTATCGGTCCAAAGTTAGACCTACACCAATGTGGTCTTCCAAAAACAATGGCCCTTGAACTATTCAAACCATTCATTATTGGACAACTAATCAACGATGGATATGCACACAACATTAAAAGTGCAGAAAAACTTATCCAACACGGAAAAAGAGAAGTTTGGGATATTTTAGAAGAAGTTACAAAAAATCATTACGTACTTCTAAACCGTGCACCTACACTTCACAGGCTTGGTATCCAAGCTTTCCAACCAGTTCTTATCGAAGGGAAAGCGATCCAAGTTCATCCATTAGTATGTGTGGCTTTCAATGCGGATTTCGATGGAGATCAAATGGCAATCCATATTCCACTATCAAAAGCTGCTCAAAACGAAGCAAAAAGATTAATGCTTTCATCAACTAACATTTTGAAACCATCAACTGGTGATCCAATCATTACACCAACTCAAGATATGGTACTTGGGTGTTACTACCTAACAAACTTGGTTGAAGATGCAAAAGGTGCAGGAATGATCTTTGCAAATTCTGAAGAAGCCGTGTTCGCATATCAGTCAGAACATGTTGAGCTACATGCACCAATCAAAGCAAGATATAAAGGTGAAATCTTAGAAACAACTGTTGGAAGATTAATTTTCAACAATTTCCTACCAGATGGACTTCCCTATTATAATGAAACATTCAACAAAAAAAGCCTATCAAGAATCGTAAGGCAATGTTTCGAACAACTAGGTGAAAGACAAACAGCAATTCTTGCAGACAACCTAAAGAAAATTGGTTTCAAATTTGCAACTAAATCAGGAATCTCGATTGCACAATCAGATATGGATATTCCAGATGAAAAAGAAACAACAATCGAAGAAGCATCAGAAGTTGTTAAAAAGATTAACAATTACTATTGGAAAGGTCTTATCACTGACGATGAAAGATATAATCATACAATTAAAGTTTGGAGTAAAACGAAATCAGACATTACAAAAGTGATGATTGATAACATCTCCTCAAACAACAACATTTACTACATGATTGATTCTGGAGCTCGTGGTAACTGGGGACAAATTACACAGCTATGTGGAATGAAAGGTCTTGTTGCCAATCCAGCTGGTAAAACAATTGAGTTACCGATTAAATCAAATCTTAAGGAAGGTTTCGAAATTCTAGAATACTTCATCGCAACACATGGTGGACGTAAAGGTAAATCAGATACGGCATTGAAAACAGCAGAAGCTGGTTACCTGACAAGAAGACTTGTTGATGCCTGCCAAGATGTAGTTATTAAAGAATATGATTGTAAAACTACACATTTCCACCTAGTTACTAGAGCAGATTCAGAAAGAATCGGTGAAGAATTCGAACAAAGAATCTATGGAAGAACTCTTGGAGAAGACTTAGTAGACAGCAAAACAGGTGAAATCATTGCAAAGAAAAACGACATCATCGAAAAAGATATCACTAAACAAATTGCTGACTTAAACATTGATGAAGTTACACTAAGATCTGTAATGACTTGTGAAACTGAAGGCGGAATCTGTGTAAAATGTTATGGAAAAGACTTAGGAAACAACGAAGAAGTTGAAGTTGGAACAGCAGTCGGAATTATCGCCGCACAAAGTATCGGTGAACCTGGTACTCAGCTTACGATGAGAACATTCCATATGGGAGGAGTAGCTGAAGGAAGTGATATTACACAAGGTCTAACACGTGTAGAAGAACTATTTGAAGCAAGATCACCTAAAAAACCAGCAATTATTTCTGAAATTGATGGAACAGTTGCTATTAAACAAAAAGGTAAACTTACAGAAATTCAAGTTACATCACACGAGCCTATAGAAACTACATATCAACTACTTGCTGATATGAGTCCAGTTGTAGAAATTGGAGATGAAATTAAAGTAAAAACTACTTTAGCAAAGTCTGACCAACACAAAGGTTCAATCAAATCAAAAGTTGAAGGTAAAGTATTAAAAATTGAAAATAATGAGATCACAATTAAAAGTGATGGAAAAGTTACAAAATCATACTCTATACCTCACGGTAGAAGTGTAACTGTTGAGAACAAAAGTGATGTAAAAAAAGGACAACCATTAACTAATGGACATCTAGACCTAAGACAATTGATGCACCTTACTGACATCTACACTGTTGAAAAATATATCGTAGACGAAGTACAAACTATCTATATCTCTCAAGGTCAAAGTATCAACGACAAACATATTGAAATCATCGCTAAACAAATGTTATCTAAAGTTAGAATTTCAGAAAGTGGTGATAGTAAATTCTTGCCTGGAGAAATTGTAGACATCATTCAATTCAACAACGTAAATACTGAACTTAAGAAAAAGAAAAAGAACGTTGCAAGAGGAGAAAGATTACTTCTTGGCCTAACTAGAGTTGCACTTCACACAGAAAGTTGGTTGTCAGCAGCTTCATTCCAAGAAACAATAAGAGTATTAGTTGAAGCATCAACAACAAGTAAAATTGATAAACTACAAGGATTAAAGGAAAACGTGATTATTGGTAAACTAATTCCAGCAGGAAGTACCTATAGAAAACGACATCCAGAATTAGTGCCAAATAATAAAATGAATGACGAAAGTGAAGAAGAAGAAATATCACAAGAAACTATAGATTATGCTAATCAAGCACCATTAATATAATTAAAACTTGCATTAGCCAATATCTTAATATAAATTAGCCAAGCAATTTATCTCAGAAATATTATGCCAACAATAAACCAGTTAGTCAGAAAAGGGAGAAAAACAGGAAAAAAGAAAAGTAAATCTCCTGCATTACAAACAACGCACAATAATCTTAAAAATATTCCTGTAAAGATTAATTGTCCACAAAAACGTGGAGTATGCGTAAAAGTAGGAACTATGACTCCTAAGAAACCTAACTCTGCCCTACGTAAGTTTGCAAGAGTTAGACTCACAAACGGAATGGAAGTTAATGCTTACATCCCAGGAGAAGGACACAACCTTCAAGAACATTCAGTTGTAACTATCCGTGGAGGAAGAGTTAAAGATTTACCCGGTGTAAAATACCACATCATCAGAGGACCTCTTGATATCCAAGGTGTTCAAGACAGAAAACAAGGTCGCTCAAAATATGGAACTAAGAAAAGTAAGTAACAATAGATAATAATGCAAGTTCATAACTACATCCCAGAAGGATCAACACCAGTTCAAGAAAAATTCATCAACTATGTAATGCTTGATGGAAAAAAAGCTACTGCAAGAAAAATTTTTAAAGAAGCTTTAAAAATAGTTAACAAGAAAACTAACAGTGATGCAGAAAAAGTTTTCCTTAAAGCAATTGACAATGTAAAACCTCGAATGGAGGTAAAAGCTAAAAGAATTGGTGGAGCTGTTTACCAAGTACCAAGAGAAGTTAAAGCAAATCGTCAAATTGCTCTAGCATTCAGATGGATCATTGATGCAGCAAGATCTAAAAAAGGTACTACTATGGCTCAAAAGTTAGCAAATGAATTTATCGATGCATCAAACGAACAAGGTGGTGCAGTAAAAAAGAAAGAAGATACACATAGAATGGCACAGGCAAACAAAGCTTTCGCTCACTTTGCAAAATACTAAGAGAAACTCAAATCAAAGATTAAAAGACCTTTCAAATTATGAAGGGTCTTTTTTTAAAACAAAAAAAAGCATTCACAAGGCAGTAGGCTGCTTTCTAAAATTTGTTCAAAAAACCTCGGACTTCAAAAAGTGGTGAAGCAAAGCCTACCTATCGGTAGGTAAGAACCAAGAAGAAAGGATTGAATCCCACTAATATTGAAGTCAATTCGAATCTCTCAAGTTTCAGGAAACAGCATATTGCAACGATTAAGCAACAAAGTCTTTCGACAGAGCCCTCAGACTTCAGAAAGTAGTGTATATGCAAGAAACCAAGCAATACGAGGAGACAAGGAGGAGTCGATTGAGCTGCACTAAATGTGCGGTGATTGAGCGCCGACGCAGCATGACGCGGCAGGACACTGCTTTCCGAAGTCCGAGGGCTTGACTTCCATCCCCCACTACCTATAATGCTCCTGCACTCAGAAATCTATGCAAAGAGATTCTTTTTGCATCCCAACAAAAAGATTTAAAAAGGGCATTTAAACAGACTATTTATCTAACAAAGCAATCATGGCTGAAGATCTTACTAAATTACGTAACATTGGTATCATTGCTCATATCGATGCAGGTAAAACAACTGCAACGGAACGTATTCTATTTTATACAGGTGTGAGTCACAAAATCGGTGAAACTCATGATGGAGAATCGCAAATGGATTGGATGGACCAAGAAAGAGAAAGAGGTATTACAATCACTTCAGCTGCAACAACATGTTACTGGTCAATTACTTCAGATCCATCTGATAAGTATAGAATTAATATTATCGATACTCCTGGACATGTGGATTTCACTGTAGAAGTTGAACGTTCACTTCGTGTTCTTGATGGAGGATGTGCAATCTTCGATGGTGCTATGGGTGTAGAACCTCAGTCCGAAACAGTATGGAGACAAGCAGATAAATACAACGTACCAAGAATTGCTTTTGTAAACAAAATGGACAAAATGGGTGCAGACTTCTATATGAGTCTTAATAGCATCCACACTAGATTAACTCCAGACGCAGTTGCTATTCAACTTCCAATTGGAGCTGAAAGTGAATTCGCTGGTGTAGTTGATCTTATTGAACAAAAAGCTTACAAGTTTGAAGGAAGTCATGGTGAAAACATCAGTGAAATCGACATTCCTGAAGACATGAAAGATAAAGTAGAAGAATACAGATCAACATTATTAGAAAAAATCGCTGAGACAGATGAAGCACTAATGGAAAAATACTTAAACGATGAAGAATTAACAATCGATGAATTAAAAGCTGGAATTAGAAAAGCAACAATTAGCAATAAGATCTATCCAGTTATGTGCGGAACTGCACTACAAAACATTGGAGTGCAACTTCTTCTAGATGCTGTATGTTGGTATCTTCCATCTCCAATGGACTTAGAAAGTGTTAAAGGAACTGATACTAAAACAGGTGAAGAAGTAGTAAGAAAGCTTGACGAAAATGAACCATTTTCTGCCTTAGCATTCAAAATTGCTACAGATCCATTCGTTGGAAGTCTTTGTTATTTCAGAGTTTATTCTGGAAAACTTGAATCAGGAAGTTACGTACTAAACGCATCAACTGGAAATAAAGAAAGAGTTGGTCGTCTTATTCAAATGCATGCGAATTCTCGTGAAGAAATCAAAAGTGTAAAAGCAGGAGATATCGCAGCAATCGTTGGTCTTAAAGATACAACTACAGGTAACACACTTTGTGATTTGAATAATCCAGTATTACTAGAATCAATCGAATTCCCAGAACCAGTAATTAGAATTGCAGTAGAACCAAAAACTAAGAGTGATCAAGAAAAAATGTCGCAAGCTCTTCAAAAACTATCTCAAGAAGACCCAACTTTTAGAGTTAGCTCTGATGAAGAAACAGGTCAAACAATCATTGCTGGTATGGGTGAACTTCATCTAGATATCATTGTTGATAGAATGAAAAGAGAATTCAAAGTTGAAGCAAATATTGGTGCTCCTCAAGTAGCATTCAGAGAAACAATTACAACTGAAGTTACAATGGAAGAAAAATATGCAAAACAATCTGGTGGTCGTGGTCAATACGGACATGTTCACCTTAAAATTACTCCACAAGAAGCTGGTGAAGGATATGAATTCGTTAACTCAATAGTTGGAGGTAAAATCCCTAAAGAATATATCCCAGCTGTAGATAAAGGTGTACAAGAAGCAATGAGCAAAGGTGTAATTGCAGGTTATCAATTAGTTGACGTTAAAGTAGAACTATACGACGGTAGTTACCATGATGTGGATTCAAACGAAATGGCCTTCAAAATTGCGGGTTCAATTTGTTTCCAAAATGCAGTTAAAAAAGCTAAACCAGTTCTACTTGAACCAGTTATGGATGTTGAAGTTACTGTTCCTGAAGATTACTTCGGTGACGTAATGGGTAACATTAGTTCTAGAAGAGGACAAATTATTGAAAGTGGAGACAGAGGATTAATCAAATATATCCAAGCAGAAATTCCACTAGCAGAAATGTTCGGTTACGCAACAGACCTACGTTCTATGACACAAGGTAGAGGTAACTATTCAATGGAATTTGGTAAATATAACCACGTACCAAGAAACGTTGCTGAAGAAATTATTGCCAAGAGAACAGCATCAGCAAGTGAATAACAATTAACTTGCATAGAGCAAAAATTTACTATAATATTCGGTGCGCTTGCTACCAAAGCAAACGTTAAACATAAATTAAACTCTAACATTTAAACCAAATTAATCATGGCAGAAGGAGTATTTGATAGGAGTAAACCCCATCTAAATGTAGGGACTATCGGTCACGTTGATCACGGTAAAACTACATTAACAGCTGCAATCACAATGGTAGCTGCAAAAAAATTCGGAGGATCAAACAAAAGTATCGCTTACGATCAAATTGATAACGCTCCAGAAGAAAGAGAAAGAGGTATTACAATTGCCACTTCTCACCAAGAGTATGAAACTGAAAAAAGACATTACGCTCACGTGGATTGTCCAGGTCATGCCGATTACGTTAAGAACATGATTACTGGTGCTGCACAAATGGATGGTGCAATTCTAGTAGTTTCTGCAGCAGACGGACCAATGCCACAAACACGTGAACATATCCTTCTAGCTAAACAAGTTAACGTTCCATATATTGTTGTTTTCTTGAACAAAATGGACATGGCTGATCCAGAAATCGCAGAACTATCTGAAATGGAAGTTAGAGACTTACTTTCAAAATACGAATTCCCTGGTGATGACACTCCAGTCATCAAAGGATCTGCTCTTAAAGCAATTGAAAACCTTGACGATGATGAAGCAACTGCTCCAATCGTTGAATTACTTAACACACTTGATGAGTACATTCCTCAACCAGAAAGAGATCTTGATAAACCATTCTTGATGCCAGTAGAAGATGTATTCTCTATTAAAGGTAGAGGTACTGTAGCTACAGGTAGAGTTGAAACTGGTGTAGTTAACACAAATGATGAAATCGAAATCATCGGTATCAAAGATACTAGAAAAGTAGTAGTTACTGGAGTTGAAATGTTCAAAAAGACTCTAGATAGAGGTGAAGCTGGTGATAACGTAGGTATTCTTCTAAGAGGTATTGAAAGAGAAGAAATAGAAAGAGGACAAGTACTTGCTAAACCAGGTTCTATTACTCCTCATACTAAATTCGAAGCTGAAGTATACGTACTTACAAAAGATGAAGGAGGAAGACATACACCTTTCTTCAAAGGTTACAAACCTCAATTCTACATCAGAACGACTGACGTAACTGGTTCAATTGAACTACCTGCTGACGTAGAAATGGTAATGCCTGGTGACAACGTTAAAATGAACGTAGAACTAGGAAGCCCAATCGCACTTGACCAAGGTACTAGATTCGCAATCCGTGAAGGTGGTAGAACAGTAGGTGCAGGAGTTGTTGCCAAAATCATCGAGTAATTCGATTCAAATTAGAACAATTCAAAAGACTCGCTCTTCAAAAGCGAGTCTTTTTTTATAACAAAATCAAACCACCATCCTCCCCCCCACCCTGCCTACCAACAGGCAGGCCACCCTTGGGATTATAGAAATTAAAATTCCCTAAATTAATTCTGAAAAAATAAAAAACTTGACGCCTCGCACCAATATCAGCTATAAAGTTCGTACAAATTTGTATTTCTGCTTTTAGAAATACAGACCGCCCTTGGCGGGAACAAAGCCCGGAGAATTTTCACTTCAAAGCAAAAATACTTTGCCGGGCACTATGCTCGGTATTTTTTTAACCCCAACAAAATGGCCGCAAAGCAAAAAATTCGAATTAAAATTAAATCATTCGACCACAAAGTTATCGATGAAACTTCAAAACTTATCATTGAAACTGCTGAACGAACTGGAGCAATTATCGCAGGTCCTATCCCCCTACCAACGAAAATTGATAAATTCACAGTAAACAAATCGACTTTCGTACACAAAACATCTAGAGAACAATTCGAAATGAGAACTCACTCTAGACTAATTGACATTACAGAAACAACAGCAAAAACTATCGATTCATTATCAAACCTTAGCCTACCAGCAGGTGTAGAAATCGAAATAAAAATGTTGCAACAATCATAAACGAACCTGTAGACTTCTAAGAAGTTAACCTCATTCCTAAAACTTATGGAAATCCTCTTATGGTCAGGCCTATTTATTATATCACTGGCCTTCTTACTAAAATCAGCTGACTATTTTACGGAAACAGCTGAAAAAATTGGACTACACTATAAAATCCCACCGTTCATCATCGGTGTTACAATAATTGCACTTGGTACTTCCCTACCAGAAATCGCTACCTCTATAAGTGCTGTACTTAAAGGAACTCCAGAAATTGTAATTGGAAACGTAACAGGTTCAAATATTGCCAATATTCTTCTAGTATTATCGGTAACAGTTATAGTTGCAAAAAAACTAAAAGTAGATAAAGACATTATTAAAATTGATCTACCTATACTTCTTGCAAGTACTATACTACTTTTTTTGACTACTCTAGATGGCGAATACACATATATCGATGGGTTAATCAGTATTCTTACTTTAATCACCTATACAATTTACAATGTAAAAGCACATCGTAAAATTGACTCAGATGAATTAAAAGATTTAAAAAAACTAGAAAAATCAGAAAAAAAAGAAATCAAAAAAGAAAAACTTCCAGTAAAATACCCTATTATACTCTTAATTTCTGGAACAATAATATCAATTGCCTCAGCCTATGTAATTGATTCAGTTGTAAACCTTGCAAATCTACTAAAAATCTCAGAGGAAATCATCGCCATCTCAGCAGTAGCAATTGGTACATCATTACCTGAATTAGCAACCTCAGTTGTAGCCGCAAAAAAAGGTAAAGCCGATATTGCAATCGGTAACGTAACTGGCTCCAATATCTTTAATACTTTGGGGGTTATGGGTGTTCCCGCATTCTTTGGCACGTTGATCATCCCTCCTGACATGATCAGTTTTACAATCCAAGCCTTGTTATTTATAACAATTCTTTACGTCTTTGTAATAATGGATAAAGAAATTTCCCAATGGGAAGGAGTATCTTTACTCATGTTATATATCGCTTTCCTAGGCGTTACTTTTGGGCTAATATAATTTTCAAAAAAAGATTTGACTAATCAAAATCTGCTCTGTATATTTGAGCGGCATTTAAATTTACGTTTTAAGCAAGTTAATAGTTTTTGAGCGGGTCACGCATCTTCTCAAAACACGCAAAAGCGTTTAACCTCTACAATCTATGCCTGGAATTATCGGCAAAAAAATTGGAATGACTAGAATTTTCGGAGATGACGGAGCAAGATCAGTTGTAACTGTGATCGAATGCGAACCAAACGTCATAACTCAAGTAAAGACATCTGAAAAAGATGGTTATTCAGCATTAGTTCTTGGATTTTCTAAGTTGAAGAATCCAAGAAAGACAAAGCAATTCAAAAAAGTTAAAGAGTTTAAAATATCAGACGAGCAAGAAGCAGAATTCAAAAAAGGTGGTAACATCACAATCGAGAATTTTGAAAAAGATGAATTAATAAAACTTACTGCGACATCAAAAGGTAAAGGTTTTCAGGGTGTAATCAAGAGACATAATTTCTCAAGGGGTCCTGAAAGTCATGGTTCACACCATCATAGGGAGCCAGGTTCTATCGGGGCATGTACTAAGCCGGGGAGAGTGGCTAAGGGTAAAAAAATGCCAGGTAGACATGGTGGAGCAACTGTAAGTTTAAATAAGGTAAAAATTACTCACATTGACCCTAAGAAAAACCTACTCTGTGTCAGAGGACCTGTTCCAGGGCCAAACGGAGGAATAGTAACTATAAGTAAATACTAAAATGAAAGTAGATTTGTATAGTCAAAAAGGAGAGAAGAAGGGAGCATTGGATCTTCCAAAAGAAATATTCGAAGTCCCTTTCAATAAAGACCTTATTCATCAAGCGCTTATTAGACAGTTGGCAAACAAAAGAGTTGCTATTGCTCATACTAAGACTAGAGGTGAAGTTAGAGGAGGTGGTAGGAAACCTTTTAAGCAAAAAGGGACTGGTAGAGCTAGGCAAGGTTCAATCCGTTCACCACTGCTTAGAGGTGGAGGTGTGGTTTTTGGGCCAAGGAACAATAGGAATTTCAAAAAAGATATGCCTAAAAAGCAAAGAAGAAAAGCGTTATTCTCAGCACTTTCTGAAGTTGCTAGAAATAAGAACGTTATTGCTTTAGAGGAGTTCAAAATTGAAAAACCAAAAACTAAAGATTTCGCAGATCTAATTAAAAAGCTACCAATTGAAAGAAATGTACTAATAGTGTTGGCAGAAAAAGATGAGATCATCCAAAAATCTACAAGAAACATAGAGAACGCAAAAACGATATTAGCAAATTATTTAAATATTCATGACCTTCAAAAGTATAGAAAAGTTCTACTTATGAAAGGTGCAGAAGAAAAAATGAAAGAATTATTTCTCAAGTAAACTAAGATAAGATGCAAGAATACTCAGTGCTATTACAACCAGTCATCACTGAAAAAAGTGTAAGAATGCAAGAAAAAGGAAAGTACACCTTCCTCGTAAGAAACGAAGCAACTAAGGTTTCAGTTAAGCAAGCTATAGAGCAAATGTTTGGAGTAAAACCTAAGGATGTAAGAATGGTAGTACTTCCAAGTAAAAAAAGACTAGTTGGAAGAGGTCGAGAATTAACTAAGAGGTCAGTAACTAAAAAAGCTATTGTTACTCTAAAAAAAGGAGAAACAATGGATGCAAACAAAATATCAACTAAAGATTCTAAGAAGAAATAACAATGGCTGTAAAAAAGTTTAAACCAACAACACCGGCAAGAAGACAAATGAGTGTAGCTTCATTCGATGAAGTAACTAAGACTAAACCTGAAAAAAGTTTAACGACAAGGCTTAAAAAGTCTTCAGGAAGAAACAATTCAGGAAGAATCACAGTGAGACATCGTGGTGGAGGAGCAAAGAAAATATATAGAAAGATTGATTTTAAAAGAACAGACAAGAAAAACATCGAAGCTAAAATTACGGCAATCGAATATGATCCAAATAGAACCGCATATATCATGCTAGCTCAATACGTTGATGGTGAAAAGAGATATCATCTTGCACCATCAGGAGTAAAAGTTGGAACTAAGATACTCACTGGTGAAAAATGTAAAATTAAGCCAGGGAATAGAATGCAAATAAAAAACATTCCAGTTGGATACAATATATACAATGTAGAATTATACGAAAACAAAGGAGGTCAAATGGGACGTAGTGCAGGATCAAGCGTTAAACTAGTATCACTTGAAGGTAAAATGGCTCAAATCCAAATGCCATCGGGGGAAATCCGACTAGTCAACAAAGAGTGTTACGCAACTATCGGATCTGTAAGTAATCCTGAGCATAGCAATATTAAGATAGGAAAAGCCGGAAGAATGAGACATAAAGGTAGAAGACCACAAGTAAGAGGTAAAGCAATGAATCCTGTAGATCATCCACATGGTGGTGGTGAAGGTGGTAGTCCAATTGGTTTGAAAAACCCAAAGACTCCATGGGGATTACCAGCTCTTGGATTTAAGACAAGAAGAAGAAAATATACGAATAATATGATTGTAAAAGACAGAAGAAGAAAGAAATAAATACACTAATTACTGATTGACATAGAAAAATTCATAATTAGAATGCAAAAGCATAACTTAACCTACTAAACAATGAGCCGAAGCTCGAAAAAAGGACCTCACGTTGACCCGAAACTTCTTAAGAAGATTGAGAAGATAGGAGACAGTGGGAATAGGAAGCCAATTAAAACTTGGTCTAGAAATTCAGCAATCGCTCCTCAGTTTGTAGGGCACACCTTCGCTGTCCACAACGGAAAGCAATTTATACCAGTTTTTGTAACTGAAAACATGGTAGGACATAAGCTTGGAGAATTCTCTCCAACTAAAATGTTCAGAGGTCACGGAGGTAAATTGGCAAAATAACAGCTTAACTAAGAAATTAATAAATTATGAAAGCAATACTAAGAAGAGTTAGAATATCACCCAAAAAAGCAAATTTAGTTGCTCAATTGGTTAGAAATATGAAAGCTACTGAAGCTATTGATGTTCTAAATTTCACACCAAAGAAAGCTGCACCAATTATAAGAAAAGTGATTCAATCAGCTGTTGCAAATGCAGAAAACAATTTCAAACAAAATCCAGAAGATTTATATATTACAGAAATCATCGTTAATGAAGGAGTTACACTCAAAAGAAGTATTCCAATTTCTAGAGGTAGAGTTCATCCACTTCTAAAAAGAACTTCTCACATTACTGTCAAAGTTGGACTACCTTCAGAAAAGATGAAAGCTGAAAAAGAAGTAAAAGTTGAAAAGCCGAAAAAAACGGAAGAAGCAAAAAAAGAAGATTCAAAGAAAGATACTAAAGCAAAAAAATAATAATAATTGATACACTGACAAAATAATTATGGGTCAAAAAGTACATCCAAAAGGTATTAGA
>CAYNUR010000002.1:0-25096 GCA_964400435.1 uncultured Candidatus Peribacteria bacterium | reverse complement strand
GCTTTTATTAGATCCTGATACGGACTGTCTGATTGAGCTGTTTTTGGATTTTTAAGCAAATCAGAGAGCTCTTCGAAAACTGGACCGCTTATTTTCCCTTTTTTGCGGGATTCAATTACTTTTTCTCCGTTTGGATGTTTTTTTATTTGTTTAGCTAAGTTCTTTTCGTGAGCATTTAATTCACGAACAGAGCTTTCTTCTTTTTCTGGAGTTTCTTCCAGTACTTCTTTTACTTTATCTTTTACGGGTTTGTCAGATTTTGACCCTTTTTCGGTTTCTTTTTTGTTGTTTTTTTCCTGATTGTCTTGTTCGATTGAAGACATTTGGAATGTGTTAAGAGTTAACGGGTAATTTTATTATGTTTTGAACGGAAAATGCAAGGAGATTCTATTGTGTTTGTTGTCCGACAGTTTTTCCAGTTGCTTTAACAAAAGCTCGTGCAGCTCCATCTCCTTTTGATGTATCACTTAATATTTCAGGGAAATCGGTATCAGGTAATGAGCTCAATGTTTTTGTTATTTTTTCGAATTCTGGTTGTCCTATTGTTGATTCCATAAAGTTAGTGAAGTCTTGTACGTTATCAAATTCTACACCCATAGTGCCGAGTGAAGCATTGAGATTTGCTAATTGAGTAATGACTTCTGCTCCATTTCCTTCTGCGGCTTTTTCTTTTAGGGCTGAGAAGTTTGCGTTTAAGGTTGTTGCTTGTTGAGCGTTTGCGTTAATCACTTGCTTGTTGCCGCTAACATCTTTGTATTCGATTGGTTTGTCTGGGCTGACGACATCTTTACTTTGATCTTGTACTGATGGCGCTGTGTCTAATGTAGATGTTTTTCTTTGGTATTCTGGTGGCTGAGTTCTTTCAAGTGCTTTCTTCAGTTTTTCAGCTTCTTCGGCAAGTTTGTCTGGTGGTGCATCTGCGTATCTTTTTAACTGTGCTGCAAGATTTGGATCTTTTGTCGAGATCTTTGTGAGTATTTCTTGACCTTCAGGAGTTTCAAGTTTGAGTTTGAGGTTTCTATGATTGTCTTGGTTGTTTAAATTGTTAAGAATAACTGGATCTTTAAGCGTAGATACTAGATCTGCATCAGTATTTGCAGCAATAATATCTTGAGTTGTAGCTGATTTTCCTCCACGGATATCGTCCCAAAGTTTGTTTACATCACCAGTTGAATTTAAGTTCTTTAAAGCCTGAGTAACTTGTGCTGCAGAGTAATCTCCCATTTTTTCACCAGTTTGTGGGTTGATAATTGGAACAGCTTTAATGTGCTTGAATGGGATTCCAGCAACGAACTTTCCAAGTCCTTCAAGTCCACCTTTAATGCTGTTTGTAATATCACGAGCAACACTGGCTTCGGCGGCAGCAAATACTCCCAACCAAATAACTGCGAGGGTTCCAATTGCTACAACTAAGTCTTGGAGAGTATTTAGGCCGACAACAGGAATACCGTTACTGGCTCCTTCGAAGACTCGACGATCAATAAATAGCGAATCAGGGCTTAGATTATTCACACTTTGCATTGATTTCAACATGATCCAACCAACAGTTAAGGGGATGGAAACTGCTAATGGTACAACTGCGTTCTTTACAAATTCTTCTTTAATCTTATCAAAACCTGGTAATTTGCTTTCCAATGCGGGCACAGCCATTGCTAGCATGATTATCGGTGAAAGGACTATGGCCAGCCACATAACGACGAGCCTTGCCAATAAAATTATGAATAAAGCTAAGAATGATGCCAGATAGGCAATATACATAAGTGCTGAGAAGACTGTACTAATGAAGAGATCTTCAATATTTTGAATATTGAAATCTACATCTTGATAATAGAGAATTTTACCTAAACTAAGCGCCATTGCTACAGCTACGTTTCTAGAGCTAAACCTTTGGAGAAATACTCTTCCGGTCTCTGTTAATTCTCCTCCCTGACAGATTTCTCCTTGTTGCAGCCTATTTAGCGCCTCTTGATATCCTGAACTTCGTCCAGCATCAGCTGCTGCTTGCTCAATTTCAGTACAGCTTCCTACTGTTGAAATTCCGATATTATCTGCAGCAATTTTACAGGACTTTTGCTGTGTTCTTGCTATTAATTCTTCGTCAGTTACTACTTGATCGATGGGTGCTCCCTGGAGGACTTTACAAAATCTATCAATGGTTTTGTCATCAGTGGCGACTGTAATTCTGGCCATTTCTTCACCAACCTGATCTGGGAGGGAGAAAACTGATGTTGTTAGAACATTTACTGTATCTAAAACTAGCTTTACACCTACAAATGAAAAATTGACGGCAATAATACCGATTACTATTTTTGGGAGAATTGCTTTGATGGAATATTCTCCATTTTCTTCTCCGATTCCTAAAACGTTATAGAGTGCAATCCCAACAAGTGCGACAACGAATAGGATATTCATAATGTTTCTAATCGGAATCCAAATTTCTCGCATTCTATCTTCCATACCAGCACCAAAAAGGATACTGTTGTCCAATAAACCTCCGATCATAATAAGGATCGGCCAGATTAGCTTGTTTACTGCATTTGAAATACCTAGAAGTGCAGTAGAGAACCTTGTTAGTTGGGAATTGTCAGTTTGTGAAACTGCGGTTTGAACATTACCCCCATTCGCAAACGCAGTAATTGAATCAAAACTTGTAGTGAAGGAATCTGGTGCAAAAGTGAATATCAAAAGAAATATTCCTGTTGCGAATAATAATTTTTTCCAGATTTTTCGTTTTTGGTTTTTGAACATTTTGGTTTTTATTTTGCTTTTTTAAGCTAGGAAATTTTTAAGGAATTCTATTGGTAGACTTGCTGTTTCTACGGATGGTTCTCCAGACAAAATTGAGATTATTCCCATTCCTGATGGAATTCCTGCTGTCCACCAAAGTACTTTTTTTGCCAGTTTTCTTGCTGGGTTTTTCTTTTTTCTTTCATCTTCTGCTGCTTTGGCTTTTGCTGCTTGCAATTGAGCTTTCTGTAGTGCTGCTTGTACAATTATTCTTCTTTGTAATTCTTGTTCTGCTGCTTGTTGTAGTTGGGCTGTCTGTAATCTTTGAACCATTACAGCTTCTTCCTCTGCTTTTTTAAAAGCCTGTTTACGTTTTTCTTCTATGGCTTTTTCCTGTAATTCTAGATTTTTATTTCTTTCCATTTTAGTTGTTTTGTTCTTTAGCTTGATCTAAATATTTATTGTAAGTTTCTCTTGTTAAATTTGGGTTTGAGCCATAAATGTTGAATTCTTCAAAAATATGAGCAAAGTTTTTTAGTTTTTTGTCATCGAAACTTGCTGATTCTAAGCTTGGAATCAACCTTGAATATGCGGGTTTTTCTTTTAAAAAACTTAAGAATTTATCTTTTGTGATTTCTTTATCTACAATTTTTCCGTCATTTTTTTGTTTAATGTCGATTACAAATTCACTGAATGAATGAAGATTTGGTGTTTTGTTTGAGGCAAAGAAACCATTTGATCTTGCAAAACTACTGTCTAGATCTAGGTGCAATAAGTCATTTAGTAATTGATTTTTCCTGTTATGTTCACGGCTCTCTTTTGGCTCAAAGAACTGAGAAAGGGACGGTTGACTAGTCGCCACTAATACTCCAGTTGAGGCATAAACATATGGATTTGTTCCAATTGATTCTGGATTTTTTGCCATAAATGCAACTAAGACATTTCCAACTAGTGTTGCAGTTGCTGCTGCTTGAACTGCAAATTTTACGGCATTTTTACCTGTAATCATTTCTCCGGCTGCATTTTTTCCGAGATATACTGTTTTAAAGACCTTTTTAGCTTGTTTTTTTGTATTCCAAACCATTTCATAAGTCTGTTCATAACTTTTTATCTTGTCTTGAGACATGGAAACTCCATACTTTTCTCCGATAATTTCTGCCATTCCAGGATGAATTACGCCTTCTTTGATACCACTGTCTAGAAATGCCAATCTTTCTGCATTAGTTTGAGCAGATCTCTTAAAATGGAAATTAATAAAATCCATTTTTTGATTGTAGCTAAGATTGCTCAAAATAAACCAAGAAAGTTCAGCTTTCTCACTATTTGGATTTTGCAAATTGTTAGATAACTTAGTGAAGTTTTTTGATTTTAACTCTGGGCTATCCTTTGCTCCTTCTTTTACGTTTCCAATAGCCCAATCCAGTGTCTCTCTGAGTTCTCCGTTTGCTTGGCTAGTCATAATATCTTCTAGCTCATCGAAACGTTTCTCCATTTCTAGAAGGATTTCTTCTGTAATGTATGAACCATTGCTTATATCTTCAATTAAAAAGGCTATTGTTTCTACATTTTTCTCTAATTCTTCTTCACAATATTTTCTTAGATTTATCAGCTCTTCTAGAGTTCCTTGTTTTTCTTGGATTTTTTCAACAAGCTTCCCTGATTCTTGTATCCAATAATCTTCAATATCGTTCACTCTTGAATTTAGTTTGTATTTTATTTCAGGGAGGGATTGAGCAACTCTTTGATGATTTTTATCTAATTTTAGTTTATCTCCTAACTCTCCATTATTTAATCGTCTTGCATTTGCAATTGCGTCTCTAACAATTTTATCGGCTTCACCAACATGAACTAACTTTAATTTAGCTTTATCAATCGTGCCTTCTTCTTGAGTATCTACTGCAGATGCAGATTCATCCTGCAGCTCGTCTTTTTCACTGCTACGCAATAATTCATTTGTAACTTCATCATCAATATTTGACTTTAGGGCAGGTGTCTGAGAATTTACATTCTCATCAGGTGAAGCTTCTGGACTGGCTTTTGGTTTATTTGGATTGGTCATTCTAGAGTTTAAAAATTCTTAATAGCACGTCGCTAAAATGTTCAGATTTACCTTCAAGCTCTGGTATTTTTCTAATTAAATACTCCCTTACTTCTGCAGGATTTTGGTCATTTAATTGAATTGCAATATCCGTGAGGAATTTATCTTTAATCTTGATGTTTAAGGTATTCAAATATGGAGGATCATAAAGAATCCAAAAACTTTGAATTTCTCCAAAGGAATACTTCTTGTTACCTACTTTAACTCCTATTTTGGAAACCTTTATGTCTATGTTTTCAGGGTGCTCTAAGTTTACGATGTAATAAACGATCGCAAATGTGATGATTGCTAGTGAAAAAGTCCAAGCTTGGTAATAAACTCCAAGTATGGCCGTAATAAGGGTAATTCCAATAGCAACTGCATACCAGACTTTACCTTTCTCATGCTTGATATACTCTGGAGCAGTCCATTTTATATCCGCATTATCAAAGGCAGTTGAATTGCTTTTTGACTCGTTCTTGCGAGCTTTTTTAAGCTTTTTCTTATCTTTTATTTTGGTTTTTATTTTTTTTAACATTTCCCTCTGGATTTAATCTCCTAATTATAGCAAAAGTTTGTATTTTTTTCAATTCTTTACCAATTCATTAGTCTTAAAATCAGAAAGATAATAAAAAAAGAGGCACATATTGCACCTCTTTTTTTGATGATGATATCGGTAATTTACTGTCCAGTAGTGTATGGAAGTAACCCCATATATCTAGCGTTTTTTACGGCTTTTGCCAGTCTCTTTTGGTGTTTTAGACTTGTTCCGCTGTAGTATTTTGGAACAATCTTTTTATATTGAGAAATGAATCTCTTCAATAGTTTGATATTTTTGTAATCGATATATTCAATATCGTTTTGAGTGAAATAACACTTTCTTCCTTTGTATGTTGGCATGATTAGTTGAAGTTAAAATTTAAAATAGGTTTTCATCACCTTCTTCAGAAGAATCATCATGAGACATTGAATCATCATCCATTTCTGAATCATATTCCATGTCATCAGATCCAGAACCTTTTTTGTTAAGCATGATCATATCTTGCATAACGATTTCAGTTCTATATCTTTTTTCCCCTTCTTCACTGTCCCAGCTTCTTCTTTTGATGTAACCTTCAATATATACTAATTTTCCTTTTTTAAGGTATTTATTACAGATTTCAGCAAGTTTAGCCCATGCTACGATTTCGTGAAATTCAGTTGATTTCTTATGGTCGCTATCACTAGTTACCCATTCTCGGTTAGTAGCAATTCCAAAAGTTGTAATTGTTTGACCACTTTGAGTTGTTTTCATTACAGGATCTCTTGTCAGATTTCCAATTAGAATAACTTTATTTACTGATCTCATTTTCTTTGATTAAGTTAGTTAAATACTGATATCAGGATCATTGATAATGCTTTTTAGCTTTTTATCAACTTCTTCTAATTTTCCTTTTGATTCTTCTTTCTTTTCAGATTTTTCAGACTGATCTTCTTTTTTTGGTGAAGATTTTGGCTTTTCTTTTTTTACTTCTTTCTTTTTTGGCTTTGGAGAAGATTTTCTTTTTTCAGCCTGTTTTTTTTCTTCTTCAGCTTCCTCTTCTGCAGCTGCAGCTTGGTATTCAGCTAAAGTTGTAAGTTGGTAGTTTTTTGGAGTCTTAATCAAAAGGTGTCTAATAATAGACTGATCAAGATTTAGAGATTCTACAATCTCTGGAAGGTTTTCACCTTTTTCCAAGTTAAAATTCAAGACCGCATAATAACCTTGGTCTTGTTTTTTAATTCTGTAAGCTAGATCACGAAGTCCCCAGATGTCTTCATGTGTGATCTCTGCACCGTTGGAAGTAAGAAGGTTTCTTGCTTCATCTAGTGCTTCTTTCTGACCTTTTTCTCCTAAATCTGGGAAATACAGGAGCATGAGCTCGTAGCTCATAGAATCTTTAATATTCATGGTTTTCTTTGGGTTAATAGCCCTACATTACTCGATTTCATGTAGAACAGAAAACAATAAGAGTAATGGGAATCTAACAGAATGAAAACCTTTAAGCAATAGTAAAACAAAACGTGACGCTACAAAAGTCAAGGCCTTAAAATTTGATTAGAATTTTAAGGTGTAAATATTTAGGGAACAGTTTAATATCTAAGAGACTAAGTATTGAGGATTTTTTATATTGACTTTTAAACACGTTAATATAACATAGACACTGAATTGTCAATGGTGTAGATCTTGAAACTCAGAGAATATTAAGTAATAATTTAGGGAGAAATAACATTTTCCTCGAAATTAAAAGGCGCTGTCTGCCGCGTAATACTTGGGAGGGTATACGTTAACTACGGAGGACCAAAGTTATAGAAACTACAAATATTGAAACATTAGAAGTTAATAAATTCGCTAGAAAATCGCGTCATTTACGCAATTTTTCTAGAAGAGTTTTGGTTAGAATGCACTTATATAGTGCGATTAAGTCTGCCTCAAAGGGGCTGACTAAAATTGGTGAGCTACCAGCAGTATCAAAAACTGTTGGTGTTTTTAGAGGTTTAAAAAGTGCAGCAGGAGATTTAATTCCTGTAACTCCTCAAGGAAAAATTCTTTTTCAAACTAGTGCTATTGCCCTAGCGGCTATTGTTTCTAGTGCAATTACACCTGGAGGAACTTTTGTATCAAGCTATGTGGCTTACGATGTTGAGTATATGGAGTCTTATTCTATGCCTAGTGATATTTTAGTTGCAGATGAATATGGCTACCTAGTTAAAATCAATCCACAAACTGATGACTCAAATAGAGTAGGTATGACTGATTACGCTGTTCATACGGTAGAAAGCGGAGAAACATTGTCATTGATAGCAAGTAGATATGGTGTAAATGTAGATACCATTATGTGGGAGAATGGAATTGGTAACGCAAACTCTATTAAATCAGGTCAAAAATTAATGGTTCCACCGGTGGATGGAATTAGCTATGAAGTGAAGAAAGGAGATACATTAGAGAATATTTCTGAGGAATACGAAATTTCAACTGACTCTATAATTGCACAGAATGCGTTAGGTGCTGCAACAGTAGTAAAAGGTCAACAAATCTTCTTACCTGGAGCTGAACCACTTGCTCCACCACCACAAATAATTGCTAGTAACCCTACAATTATTAGGAACGACAACACTGTTAGAGATGGTGGAACTACTAGAACTGTTGATTTCTCATCAATTCCAGCAAATAACACTGCTCCAGTCGGGGCTAAACCATTCATCTTCCCGACTAGAGGTAAGATTACTCAAGGTTACCATGGAGGTCATTTAGCTCTTGATATCGCAGACAGAAGTAAACCACCTATTTGGGCTGCTGGAGGAGGTACTGTTTCTAGCGTTTCTACTGGTACTTATGGAGGTGGATATGGTAACCATGTCTATATTGATCATGGAAATGGCCTAGTATCTCATTATGCCCATCTTGATACGGTAAACGTAGCTCCTGGACAATGGGTTAACCAAGGTGACGTAATTGGTATCATGGGTAATACAGGTAGAGTATATGGTGCTACTGGTATTCATCTTCATTTCGAAGTAATCGACAATGGAGTTAAGAAAAATCCTGGTTACTACTACTAGACTAGAAAGATGAAGATCTATGATTGCGCTTAATTGATTGAAGAGTGCTTGTTTGCTATAATTCCTTAAAGTTAAGAAAAATTTTATGCTTACAAGCTGGTGGATTGCAATTAAGTTGACTCTGAAGTTTATTTGGAAAATTCCAAGATTAATCTCCATCGGGGTTGTGAAGCTATATCAAAAAACTCTTTCTCCAGACCATGGACCAATGAAAGAGAAGTTTCCTAATGGTTACTGTAAGTTTTATCCCACCTGCTCACAATATTGTATAGAGGCACTAAAGAAACATGGATTAGTTGTTGGTGGAATAATGTCTATTATTCGGATTGTGAAGTGTAATCCTTTCAGCAAAGGTGGTCATGATCCAGTTAAATAATTCAAGATTGATTAGACTCATAACTCTGGCTTGAGCTTGACTTTGAATTTTCTTTCATTAAAATTCTTTTTCGGCAGAGGGCTTTTTCAAAGCCGTTTGTTGCGGGGCGAGAAAAATCTAATCAGTTAATTTATGGCGATTAAACGTGCTTTAATAAGTGTCTCAGATAAGTCTGGGATTATTGAACTTGCAAAAAAAATAGATAGTTTAGGGATTGAAATTCTCTCAACAGGTGGTACTGCAAATAAAATTCGTGAGGCTGGAGTAAATGTGGTTGATGTTGCAGACTACACTGGATTTCCAGAAATGATGGGAGGAAGAGTTAAAACTTTACATCCAAAGGTTCACGGAGGAATTTTGGCTTTGAGAAATGATCAATCGCATATGGGTGCAGCTGAACAGAATGACGTTCAAATGATTGATATGGTTGTAGTTAACCTTTATCCATTTGAAGAAACTATTAAAAAAGATGGAGTAACTGAGGAAGAAGCGATTGAAAACATTGACATTGGAGGACCAAGCATGGTTAGAAGTGCAGCAAAGAATTTTGCACATGTCACTGTTCTAACAGATCCTAATGACTACGAACTGGTTTTGAAGGAGATTGCTAAAAATGGTGAAACATCAGTTGAAACAAGAAAGAAACTTGCTAGAAAAGCATTTACGCTCACCGCAAGGTACGACTCAATGATAGAAAACTATTTGCGAGAGAGTCTTGGTGAACCTGAACTTTTGAGTCTACATTATGAAAAAGTTGCGAGCCTAAGATACGGTGAAAACCCTCATCAAAAAGCTGCTTTCTTTAGAAATCCTGACAATCATGACTCTAATATTACTAATTCTGAAGTGTTACATGGTAAACAATTGTCTTTCAATAATTTAGTTGATGGAGATAGTGCACTTGAACTAGCTAAGGAATTCAAGGAGCCTGCAGCTGTTTTTATTAAACATAATAACCCTTGTGGAGTGGCAACTGCTTCTACGATTGAAGAAGCTTTTAAAGCTGGGCATAAGGTGGATTCTTTATCTGCATTTGGGTGTGTAATTGCTGTCAATCGTGAAGTAAATGAAGCAATTGTTGACTATATGAATGATGAAAAAATGTTTGTTGAGATAATTATTGCACCTTCATTTGAGAAAAAAGCACTAGAAAGGTTAATGAAAAGAAAGAATTTAAGAATTCTAAGGACTGGAGAACTCAAACTGGATCATTTGAAGACTGATATCAAAAAAGTTGCTGGTGGAATTTTGATTCAAACTAAGGACACTTATAAGTTAAGTGAAAGCGATCTAAAAGTTGTTACTGAGAAAAAACCGAGTGAAGAAGAAATAAAATCTATGTTATTTGCCAACGTAGTAGCTAAACACGTCAAATCAAATGCAATTGTTATGGCAAAAGGTACAACTGTTACAGGAATTGGTGCGGGTCAAATGTCGAGAGTTGATAGTGTATGGCTTGCTGGCAGAAAGGGAGGAGAGAATATTCCAGGATCTGTGATGGCTTCAGATGCATTTTTCCCATTTGCTGATGGAATTGAACAAGCTGCTGAGCTTGGTGTCACCTCAATTATTCAACCAGGTGGATCTATTAGAGATGACGAAGTAATAAAAAGAGCTAACGAGTTAGGATTAGCGATGGTGTTTTCTGGGAGGAGATACTTTAGACATTAGTCTACCACTTGCACCTACGCTAAGGCTCCGGTCGACAGGCGCTATGCTGTTTTGGATTTTTTAAAGAAAAATTTAAGAAATTTAATGTTTTTTTGAGAAGATTTCTTTATTCCCCAGGGAGGGTGGGGGTTGTGGATGGTTCAATGAGTGACTTATAGCTTTTTATCAGATTAAATAAAACTCATTTTACATTCCGATTAAAAAGAGCCCTAATGTTAGGGCTCTTTTTTCTATAATTCCTTTATAGATTACTGAAGAGAGGTATCTTCTAAACTATTTTGTAAGGTTGTGATGAAGAAGTTATATAGAATTACTGCTACTTCTCCCCTTGTTATTGATGCATTTGGCCTGAATAAGTGATCTCCTTGTGAGTTGATTGAACCTAGTACTATCCCTTCTCTGAAGGCTGTTCCTGCATATCCGCAGTACCACTCTGTTGGGAATACATCTTTAAATGGTGAGTTCGTACAACTTCCCAATTGTTTCTCTGGGAATATTCTCAAGTAGATTTCTACTATGATTTTTGTTGCTTCTGCTCTCGTAATAGGCTGATTTGGCTTGAATGTTCCGTCTGTATATCCTTGGATTAATCCTCCATTTGCTGACGCATTCACTTGTCTGTAGAACCAATCATTTGCACTGTTATCATTGAATCTGTTTGTTAATTCGTCATAGATTCCTTCTTGTTCAAAGTATGGATAGATACATGATGCAAACGCTACCATTTTGTTCAATTCTGCTCTCGTAATGTTTGATTTGTCTCTGAATACTCTTGATACTCCTTGTGGGTAACCTATGGTAATCGCTTGGTTTTCGTACCCTAGTCTTGCTGATGTTTGTACTGGCTCGTAGGCGTAGTAGGCATTTGCGATATCTGTGAAACTCACTGGTGTTACTGGATCTAAACATTCAAAGAAATCTAGTGCTGTGTTGTTTCTTGCTGGACTTGTGATCTCTGCTACTAGATCGCCTGCTGGCACATCTTGAGAGATGATTTCTACGTAGTTATTTACGTTTACATCTCCTGTTTCATTTGTTGCTGTATTCGTGATTGCTCCTCCTCCAAAATAATCATCCACTAAATCATCTAAATTAATTTCTGTTACGGAGTTATCTTCAATATTGATGTTGATGTATAGATCTGCTCCACCTAAACCACTTCCTGTTCCTGAACAATCTCTGATATCAACCACTCCATCATTATTTTGATCTTCAGTTGCGACATCTCTTTGGCCATTATCGTTTAGATCCCAACATGCAGCTATGTCTACTTCTTCAGGGAAACAATCCGTATTATCGATTACTCCATCATTATTGATATCTTCACATTCTAACTCTGGTGGTTCAGAAGGCTCTGCTGCTTCTGGTTCAGTTGGTTCTTCGTAGTCACAGTCATTTTCATCGATTACTCCGTCATTGTTTTCGTCTCCAACTTCGTAGACTCCATCACCGTCAGTGTCATAACATGAAACTACTGGATCAACTGGTGGTTCTGGTATAACTTCACAATCGAGGTCATCAACTTCTCCGTCTTCATTTAAATCTTCGTCAGAATCTTTAAGTCCATTCGTATTTGAATCCCAACACTCTGGAAGAATGTTAGTACAGCTAACTGCTATGATTCCACTATCTGTATTTGGATTAGCATAAATATCTAAGATCATATCTTCTCCAATGTAATTTTCTTCTGGAATGTAAATTCCCTTACCGTTAGCATCTGTTTGATATTCACCATGAATTGGACCTGTAATGTGAAGTACCTCGTTATAGTCTGGGTTATCTGCAACTACACTATCTGTTTCAAGCCCATTAACATAATCAACATCTGCATTTTGGAAGTCGTTTTGGTTGTAAATGAATTCAAATTCATCTGTGTATTCTGTACCCAATGCCTCTGTTAAAAAACCGTCTACTGCACTTGCTGATGTAGCAAGATATTGGCAAGCATAACCTGTATTTTCAAATTGTTTTGCTGACTCGATTAATTCATCAGCTAATTTATTTCCTAGTTCAAGATAGTACTCTGTATCTGCAGGAGCTGCATTCATTTCATCAATAATATATTCTACTATTGAAGCTAAAGATTCATTTCTATATTCTGTAGCAATATCTTCACAACTTCTTTTTTGAGGCTCCCCGAGATCACATTTCTCAGCACTTGCCTGATCAGTAAGTTGGGCAATTTGGTTGTCTATTGTAGTTGTATCTTGCCCATTGTTTGCCATTTCTGCACTTTGTTCTCGTAGTTGTTCATATTCACGTGAGTAATCTTCACACTCTCTCCAGTACTCTGGTGCATCAACAAGCGTACAACTTATTGCATTTGCATCATTTTCAATCTCAGCAATTTCTTGATCAACTGTTGTAGTGTCTCCTCCTGAAGCGACAATATTGCCTCTTTCCCATAGCTTTTGGTCATATTCATAGATCAAATCGTTGCACTCAGGAATGTACTGACTAATATCACAACCTAGTGAGTTTGATTCCTGTTGAAGAGCTGGATAATCCGGAACCTGAACAATTGCTAAAGTTAGCTCTCTGATAACATCATTGAACCCAGCATGCATATCTTCCGGAATCCAAACATTTTCTACTTTAATAAAATCTGTTGTAGCTCCATCAGCCAGACCTAGGTCTGTTAAGATTTCATCATAATAATCACCTTCAAAACCTTGAAGAGTTAAACCAATTGGATGGGCTTTTATGTCTGTGTTTTCAACTACAAACTGTACCAAGTCGTTTGATGAACTTAAATTATCAATTAAATCGGCATTTGCAACGGTATCAAAGAAATCTGGAGCTTGTTCAATTGCTGTTGCAACTCCATTTGCCCAAGCTTGTGTATCTGCATCTACAATATCAGCAATACTTACCTGATGAACATTTCTTGCTACTGCATGAGCTAAATCAATAAAATCGTTCGTGATTGTATTGATTATTTCTGGTGAATTATCTTCAGGAGTTAAAACAATTAACTCTATTGCGTTTGCTGAAAGAGTGAGAGCATCTACGACTAGACCTTCTGGAGCTAACTGCCTAACAATATGCTGAATATTATAAACGTCTCCATCAATCTCGAAGGATTCAGGTAAATAAACTAGAATATTCTCATAATGCTGGTCATATGCACTATTTGTCGTTGCTACAAATTCATGAATTTTTTCGATTTCACCTGAAACTTGAGTTCGATTTTCAAGATCTTCATATAGTTTTGTTGGAGTTTTAAGAATCGTCCTAATAGCTTCATCTTGGCTTTGAGGAAGTGATTCTAGTATTGCTGCAAAATCACGATTTGATAGATTTCTGTAAAGATCTTCAAAAGCATCTGCGGCTCCTTCTTCTTCAGGTGTTGCAGGATCTGGACCTTGTAGCACTAACTGACCTCTAAATAAGTCTGATGTAGCTAGGAAATATGAACTAATCCCTAGAATTAAAATCACCGCTATACCAATAAACCATTTCATTGCGTTAGATTTTTTTGGCGGTTCTGGCTGAGGAGAATTCATCTCTGGCATTGGTTCTGCTGGAGTTGCCTTTTCCTCAGGCATATTGTTTTTGTTTTCCTCCATTTTTGTTTTTGTTATTTTATTTTTTTATTTTAACTAGTTAGAAAGAGAAGTGTCTTCTAAACTATTTTGTAAGGTTGTGATGAAGAAGTTATATAGAATTACCGCTACTTCTCCTCTTGTTATTGATGCATTTGGTCTGAATAAGTGATCTCCTTGTGAGTTGATTGAACCTAGTACTATCCCTTCTCTGAAGGCTGTTCCTGCATATCCGCAGTACCACTCTGTTGGGAATACATCTTTAAATGGTGAGTTCGTACAACTTCCCAATTGTTTCTCTGGGAATATTCTCAAGTAGATTTCTACTATGATTTTTGTTGCTTCTGCTCTCGTAATAGGCTGATTTGGCTTGAATGTTCCGTCTGTATATCCTTGGATTAATCCTCCATTTGCTGACGCATTCACTTGTCTGTAGAACCAATCATTTGCACTGTTATCATTGAATCTGTTTGTTAATTCGTCATAGATTCCTTCTTGTTCAAAGTATGGATAGATACATGATGCAAACGCTACCATTTTGTTCAATTCTGCTCTCGTAATGTTTGATTTGTCTCTGAATACTCTTGATACTCCTTGTGGGTAACCTATGGTAATCGCTTGGTTTTCGTACCCTAGTCTTGCTGATGTTTGTACTGGCTCGTAGGCGTAGTAGGCATTTGCGATATCTGTGAAACTCACTGGTGTTACTGGATCTAAACATTCAAAGAAATCTAGTGCTGTGTTGTTTCTTGCTGGACTTGTGATCTCTGCTACTAGATCGCCTGCTGGCACATCTTGAGAGATGATTTCTACGTAGTTATTTACGTTTACATCTCCTGTTTCATTTGTTGCTGTATTCGTGATTGCTCCTCCTCCAAAATAATCATCCACGATTCGGTCTGTATTGATTTCAGTGACTGAATTATCTTCGATGTTAATATCAATATATATTTCTCCCCCACCAATTCCTGAACCATCTCTTCCATCTTGACCTCTACAATCGTTGATATCGACTATTCCGTCGCCATTTGTGTCTTCATTTGTATCTCTTGTTCCATTGTTGTTGACATCCCAACATGCTTGACCATCAATACCGTCTTGACCGTCTGCTCCATCTTGTCCGTCAACTCCGTCTTCTCCATCTTCTCCATCTGACCCCTGACAATCTTGTGTTGACCAGAATCCATCTTGATTTACATCTTCTGCATCATCATTCATTCCGTTCTGATTTGTATCCCAACAACTGAATCCATCTGTTCCGTCTTCCCCATCTGACCCCTGACAATCTTGTATTGACCAGAATCCATCTTGATTTACATCTTCTGCATCATCATTCATTCCGTTCTGATTTGTATCCCAACAACTGAATCCATCTGTTCCATCTTGTCCGTCTGCTCCCTGACAATCTTGAACATCTATTAAACCGTCATTGTTTACATCCTCTTCAGGATCAGGTACTCCGTTTGAGTTGGTATCCCAACATGCTTGTCCATCCCCTCCATCAGTCCCATCTGCACCATCTGCTCCTTGGCAGTCTAGCGTATTCCACTCTCCATCTTGATTAACATCTTCTGCATCATCGTTCATTCCGTTCTGATTTGTGTCCCAACAACTAAATCCATCTGTTCCATCCTCTCCGTCTTGAGGCACTTGTTGCTCTTGGATATCTATACAGTAGAAAGTAATATCAGCTGATGTTGCAACTACTTTCGTGGCTTCTGGATTGTTTGTTCCTGTAATTACAAGTCCACCATTTGCTTGCTCTAAAGTTGAACCATCATTGCTTCCTCCTTCTGTCATTCCACCTTCTGTTGATTCTCCTCCAGTTGATCCTTCTGTACTCCCTCCATCATTTGTTCCTCCTTCTGTTGATCCTTCTCCGGTTGTTCCCTCTGCGCTTCCTCCATCATTTGTTCCTCCTTCTGTTGATCCTTCTCCCGTTGTTCCCTCTGCACTTCCTCCATCATTTGTTTCTTGGTTATCAACTGGTGTATTTCCTGAATCATCCACAACTTCTCCAGGAATATCTTCATTTTCCTCATCCGGTGATCTCATTTCTTGGGCATATGCTGTTCTTCCGTTTGAGCCAGGCAAGCTTGATTCAACTCTTGTAGGAGATTGATAATCTTGTAAGTATAAGTTTGCTGGTTCAAATTCGTAGTAGTTTTCTTGAACTTTTACTGCTTCAATTTTCTTAACTTCTGCCTGTTGATCAATTATTGCATCGTTTATCGTTGTGTAAACTCCAGGAACTTCATCTTGTCCGAAAGCTTTTGAATCAAGAATTTCTTTGTATTCTTCTAAAGTTGAATACTCTTCTGTTCCATCTATCAATGTAAGAAGGTCCTTTAACTGAGACTCGGAAAGATTTGGATAACCTTCGATCAATTTTTTAAATTGCTGTGTTTTGGTTTCTTGGATGTAAGTGTTAACGACTTGATAATCAGCATCTCCGAGAACCTCACCAGAATTATATTCACCTTCAACAATAACTTCTCCCCAGGCTCTTTCGTATTGTTTAAGAGTTTGAATGTCATCTGCTTGATTGATTGAATTAATTACTTTTTGTGCTTCTTGAATTTCAATTTTTTCAGTAGGTTCGTAGGCTTCAAGGCCTTGAGATTCTTGACTGTTTTTATCTCCAGAAGCAAAAATCATAATGTCTTCTCCTACATAATTGTTATCTGCTAAGTACTGGTAAACTTCTTTTTCCGGAGTTGTAGGAATTGCTGTTCCGTTAACTGGACCATATAGCTTAAAATAAGCTTTAGTGTCTGTGTCTTCTAATCTGATATTTGTACCACTGTTTTCTTGTATAGAAATATCGTGTAGGACAACATCCATTCTTTCTTCTGGAGGACGCATGTTATTTAAATCATTCACCGTGTTATACATTAGGTGACATGCACTTCCATCATTTACGAATTCTCTGGTATGGTTTGCTAAATCTCTTAATGCTTGTTCTGTTCTGTCATTTGCTGCTTGATCATAACTTGCTTGCATATCTGCAACTAAATCATCCAACCATGTTTGTGGGAAAGTTGGAGTTTTTATTAGTGGTGAATACCAAATATTTGAAGGCTGACTCGCATCTCTTTCCATTGGTAAATCAATATCAAAAGGAGGTGTGTTTAATCCCATTCCTTGTGGTTGAATTGCAATTGCATCATCAAATAATTGCTGAATTCTTGCTTGCTCGGCAGCTGGAATCACACCGTTAATCACTGCTGTATTTGGTGTTGTTGAGTCATCTGTGGAAACTGTAGTAAATGCAAGTGCTTCAACATAGTTATACATTGCGTCAAAATATGTATCAAAGAAAGTCACCATCTCATTATCCCAAAATCCACTTCTAAAATAGGTTCTTAATTGTAAAGATGCATTTCTATTATTGAAATATTGATCGTTATATCTATCAAAGAATGCATCAACATTTACACCGTTTGCTTGAACTACATTTGGATCTCTATAAACAGTAACTGCAAAATCAAAAAGACTCATAAGATTTTGAATCGTAAGTTCGTAATCGCTATGAACTAAGTCTAGGATTTTATCAGGATGGGCTGCAAAACCTTGTTTATAGTTTTCTGCAATAGTATTGAGTAATTCAACTTCAAGCGCATCAAAATTTGGAATATCATTCACAAGTCTATCTTCAACTTGTACCCAGCTATCATAATAACTCTTGTATTCGTCTTGTTGAACTTGAGAGAGGGTTTCATAGCTTAACCTAAGGTCTTTTTGACCAAAACCATTGTAGATCTGATCCATAATTTCATCTGGACCTGCTTGGTCTAAAGGACCACTAATATTCCCTTGGAATAACTGTGTCCCTGTTAAAACATAAGCCACAACTCCAATTACAACTGCAACTGAAGCAAATATTCCCCATTTTTTTACGGGTGATTTTTTATTCACCTGCGAACCTGGAGTAGAACCGTGAAGTGGATGATCAGTCCCTTCTTTTTGTTTAGGATCCTTGTGTTCTTCCATTTTATTTTTGTTATTTCTTTTCATTTTTGGGCGCAATTTTCTCTGATATTGAGAATTGCACTCATGTTATAATACAATAACATTTGCATTTTTGCAAGTTTGGTGTAGCTATTTAGCTGTATGCTGAATTCTTTTTAGAAAATTCATGTGGTATTCTTGATTGTGAATTTTAAAAGTAATAATTATGACTTGGTTAGATGCATTGATTTTAGGAGTTATACAAGGAATAACTGAGTTCCTTCCTATTTCATCAAGTGGACATTTGGTTTTAATGGAGGACTTTTTGGGATTGGATTTTGAAAATTTAAAGAGTTTTGATGTAATGGTTCACCTAGCGACATTGCTAGCAATTTTAGTTTATTTTTGGAAAGATATTTGGGGAATGCTTAAAGAAGTTGGTAAATTTTTTACTGGTAAGGCAAAATGGAATGATCCTTATGCTAAATTGATTGGTTATATTTTAATTGGAACTGTGCCAGCTGTTGCTTTTGGATTAACAATGGAAGACTGGATTGATAGCAATTTTAGAAAAGTGGAAATGGTAGGTGGAATGATGATTGGTTTGGCAATTTTGTTTTTATTGGGAGAATTTACTTTTGAAAGATTAAATAAGAAAACTTCTGTAAAAACTAAAGTTAAAGAAAAAGTTGATACAGCAAGAGACTATTTACAACCGGGTGGTTTTGAGCCGGCAGAATTGAGAAGAATGAAGTGGTGGAAAGCTTTACTTATTGGGGTATTTCAAGCTTTTGCGTTAGTTCCAGGAATTTCGAGATCTGGATCAACAATTGTAGCTGGTCTTTTTCAAGGAATAAAGAGAGAAACTGCTGCGAGGTTTTCCTTTTTATTAGGAATTCCTGCCTTAGCTGGTGCAGGACTGTTAACGGGAATAAATGTCGCAGAGACTGGTAAACTTGGTGTTTCTTTCTTAAATTTAGGAATTGGCTTTATTTCTGCATTTTTAGTTGGCCTTGCAAGTGTGTTTTTCCTTATGAACTACTTGAAAAAACATAGTTTAAAAGTTTTCTCAATTTATCTAATTGCTTTGGGGTTAAGTGTCTTTGTTTAATTTAGACTAGACAAAACAGTTAAAATCTTTGTATGATAGGTAAAAGTACTTATTTTTAATATGACAAAAGTAAAAGATTTTAAAATTGCAACTCTGGGAAGTCATACCGCTCTTCAAATATTAAAGGGGGCAAAAGATGAAGGCTTTGAAACTATTGTTATTTGTGAAAAAGGTAGAACTAAGCCTTACACAAGCTATGGTGTTGCAGATAAAATTATTGAAGTAGATAAATTTAAAGATTACTTTTCTATTGAACAACAACTGGTTGATGAAAATGCAATAGTTGTTCCACATGGTTCTTTTGTCGCTTATCTTGGTGCTGAGAAGATTAAGACTGATATGAAAGCTATGCACTATGGTACAAAGGGAATTTTGGAATGGGAATCTGATCGATCAAAAGAAAGAGAATGGCTTTTAGATGCAGGAATTAAACTTCCTAAGGTTTTTGCTAGTCCTGAAGAAATTGATAGACCTGTTATTATTAAATTCCATGGTGCACGTGGAGGACAAGGATATTTCTTAGCGAATTCGACTAAGGAATTTTATGAGAGGTACAAAGAGTTTGAAGATGATGAGACTGGTTATGCGATTCAAGAATATATTGTGGGTGTTCCAGTTTATACTCATTATTTTTATAGTCGACTGAATGACGAATTAGAGATTATGAGCTTTGATAAGAGGTATGAGTCTAATGCGGATTCTATTGGTAGAATCGCTGCTAAAGATCAAGTTGATGTGGGGATTAGAACTACGTATACAATCACTGGAAATGTACCGATTGTTTTGAGAGAATCTGTTTTGCCAACTGTTTTTGAGATGGGACAGCAAGTAGTCGATGCTTCTAGAAAACTTGTTGATAATGGGATGTTTGGACCTTTCTGTTTAGAAGGAATTGTGGACCCTGAATTGAATTATTATATCTTTGAAATTTCAGCAAGAATTGTAGCTGGAACAAATCCTTATACCAATGGTTCACCTTATTCTTGGCTAAGGTATGATGTTCCTATGAGTACAGGACGAAGAATTGCTAGAGATATTAAAGAAGCAATTGAACAGGATAAATTAGAAATGGTTTTAGGCTAGTTGTGCAGTTGAAATTCTCGCTAGCATGATTTGTTCGTGTTATATTTTTTTTGTAAGTTAAAAATTATCCATGAATCGTGAAGCTGCAGAAAAAATTCTGCAAGAATATGTAGAAAGTGAGAGCTTGAGAAGACATTGTAGGTCTGTTGCATCATCAATGGAATATTTTGCAAAGAAGAATGGTGAAGACAGTGAAAAATGGTATATTACAGGACTTTTACATGATTTTGATTATGAGAAATATCCTGAAGAGCATCCTAAACCTGGTGAAAAAATTTTGAGGGAATTAAATGTTGAAGAAGATGTTATTCAAGCAATTCAAAGACATGTAAATCACCCTGATATTGTGAGAGAAAGCTTGATGGAAAAAACTTTATTTGCGGTTGATGAATTGTCTGGATTTGTTGTAGCTGTTGCACAAGTTAGGCCAACTAAGTTTGAAGGGATGAAGCTAAAATCTGTTAAGAAGAAATTAAAAGATAAGGCTTTTGCTGCGAATGTTAGTCGTGAAGATGTGAGACAAGGAGCTGAAGAATTGGGAATAGAGTTAGATGAATTGATTAATGGAGTGATTGAAGCACAGCAAGAAAATATAGAATTGCTAAATTTATAGATAAAATTTGGGGGATAAAATTTAATAAAAAATTATGATTTCAAAGGAGGAAATTGCAAAAATAGTTTCGGATTATGATATGGAAAATGTAACAATTGGTGTTCTAGGTGGTCACAGTGCATTAGATGTTTGTTCTGGAGCGAAAAATTTTGGTTTTAAAACGGTGGCTGTTTGCCAGAAAGGTCGAGATAAAACTTATTCACAATATTACAAAACTAGAAAAGATGGTTATTCCATTTCTGGTGAAATTGGTTGTATTGATGATGTGATCATGGTTGATAAGTTTGGAGATGTTGTAAATGACGATGTTCAAAAGAAATTACGTGAAATGAATACAATTTTCGTTCATAATCGATATTTTTGGGTTTACTGCGATTTTGAGAAGGTTGAAAAGAATTTTAAAGTGCCGATTTTTGGTAGTAGAGAATTGGTAAAATTAGAGGAAAGAGATCACCCTAACAATCAGTATGTTTTGCTGGAGAAAGCTGGAATTAGAACTCCTAAAATTCTTCGGACAGGAGATAGTGGAATGAATGATGAGGAAGTAAGTGAAGTATTGAAGAAACACTTTAGTGAAGAAGGATTTCCTCTGATAATCAAAGTAAATGAGGCTGAGAGAAGTTATGAAAGAGCATTTTTTGTTATTACTAGTGAAAAAGAATACTGGGATACTAGTGAAAAAATGATAAAAGATGGAACAATATTAAAAGAAGACTTGGATAAGTCTGTGATTGAAGAATTTGTCTTGGGAGCTCAGATTAATTTTAATTACTTTTACTCCCCTATTGATGATGAACTAGAGATTATGGGAACTGATACGAGAAGACAAACCAGTCTTGATGGATTCTTACGTTTAGATGCAATGACTCAAATGGGTCTTTTAAAATCAGGCTATAAACCTTCTATGGTAGAAACTGGACATATTGCTTGTACGACAAAAGAATCAATTCTAGAAAAGGCCTTTAATGCCGGGGAAAAATTTGTTGAGACTTTGAAAAAAGAAGTTGATCCAGGAATTATTGGACCTTTTGCTTTGCAGGGAGCGATGGCTTCTTATAAGGGAAAAGAGGAATTTGTTGTCTTCGATGTGAGTATGAGAATTCCGGGTTCACCAGGAACACGTTTCACTCCTGCTACTTCATATCTTTATGGAGAAAGCTTGAGTTATGGCGATCGAATAGCTCTTGAAGTGCGGAAGGGAATTGATCACGATAGGCTTTTGGAAGTTCTCACTTAAGGATTTTGAATCTTTTTTTGTGATTTCTTGGACTTTTTTTCTTCAAGAAATTTGGCAAAAAGCACTTTCGATCTGTTTGAAAATATTACAGGTAGACCACGATAAAGGTTGAGGATAATAGCTAAGACCATTAGCCAGAATCCAGATAATTGGTGAATTAATATTAGCGAAAATGCAGCTAACTTGATGAAACCGTAAAAACCTCTAATAAACCTATTATCTGCACCACCGAGAGAAAGAGGTTCTTTAAATTTTATGTCGGGATACTTTCTATTTAAGAATCTAAGAAAATCTGTAGAAAGGCCACGAACTGTAAAAATTATTGGGAATAAATAGGTGATTAATCCCCAATAAGCATAAACATATAGGATTATTAGCTCTACAGCTCTGTCAGCAATAATATCAATGAAAGCACCATGTTTTCCTTTCTTTTTTGATCTTCTAGCTACGATACCATCTAGAGCATCTAGAAGGATGATGATAGTTATTGTTCCAGCTAGAATATAAGGTTGTGAATTAAGAAAGTACAAAGCTAGTATTGCTAAGATTGGTCTCAATAGTGAAATAAAATTTGCATAAGTTGTTTCATTCTTAACTTCTGTTACTCCTTTTTTAACTACTTTTTTAGCCTTTTGTTTATTCTTTTTTAAGGCTTGAATAAGTAATTCCAAAACATTAAAAGCTAAAGATGCTAAAACGAAATATATACCGAGTTGGAATTCCTGAAAAATTAAGAAAATGTAGGCAATCAAATCTAAATGAACTGCATTATATTGTTTTTTTCTGACTGTATTTTGAAAAATGTAATATCCTTTTACCAAGGCATAAGAGATAGTAGTAAGAGTGATTAAATCTAGATTTTGGCTAAAATAGATTTGTACAAGAATGAAAAACATTACCAAGCGATCGTTGAGCATATCTAAAAACCAGCCTATCTCCTTTGGTTTTCCTTGTCTGGCCATTACTCCATCTAGGCCATCTAAAAAAACGGCAACTGCAATAAAAATGCTAAATAATAGATGACTATATGAGAGGAAAATTGCTGCTAAAATTCCAAAGGTGAAACTAACTAGAGTAATGTGGTTACAGGTAACTCCAAACCTGATAAGGAACTTTGCTAGTGGCGAAAAACAGGAATCTTTAATACTTTTTAGAAGTGCTCTGAATCGATAAACGAATTCCATTACTTTATTTTAAGGGAAAAATGTGTATAAATTATAGAGGTTTATGGCATTAAAATAAACTCATGAAAGTATTATTAATGGTTGCTGGCAGAAGTAAAAGGATGAAGCCGGTTGAAGATAAGAATTTTTTAAAATTTTTGGGGAAACCTTTGATCCAATGGCAAATTGAGAAATTATTGAAAAATGGTTTTGAAGAGATTGTGGTTGTTGGCAGGGAAAATGTGATTGAAGATATGAAGAAGGTCTTTGATGAATTAGAAGTTAAGGCTGATTTTGCTATTCAAAATGATGATAAAGGTATGTGTGGTGCGGTTTTAGCTGCAAAAGAATTCTTGGTGAATGATTCTTTTTTGGTAGTTAGCGGAAATGATGTTGTTGAAGATTCTGCTTTTCAATTAATGAAAAAAGAAATTGAGAAAGGGGATGCTGAAAATTTTCTATTGGGGAAAAAAGTTGATGAGTATTTTCCTGGTGGGTATCTAGAAACTGATGAGAATGGATTTATTTTAAATATCATTGAGAAGCCTGGTGAGGGAAATGAACCGAGTGATTTGGTGAATTTGGTTGTGCATTACTTTGGAGATGGAGGTAGGTTTATTGACTATTTAGAAAGCGCAAAAAGTGATAATGATGACATTTATGAGGTTGCCTTGGCAGATATGATGAAAGCAGGGATCTCTTTTAAATCTGTTTCTTATGATGGTTTTTGGCAAGCAATAAAATATCCTTGGCATGTGATGAAAGTGGCTCGACACTTTTTTGAAATTTCTGAGAAGAAGATTGATGATTCAGCTCAAATTTCTGAGAATGCTATTGTTAATGGAGAGGTAATTATTGGAAAGAATGTGAAGATTTTTGATGGAGCGATTGTGAATGGACCGGCATATATTGGTGATGGTTCAATAATTGCTTCGAATGCATTGGTAAGGGATAGCTTTGTGGGTGATAATTGTGTAATTGGTTTTAGTACTGAGGTTGCGAGGAGTTATTTGGATGGTGAAGTTTGGACACATTCTAACTATGTAGGAGATAGTGTTATCGGAAGAAATGTTTCATTTGGAGCTGGCACGGTAACCGGAAATTTGAGACTAGATGAAAAAAATATTTTAGTGAATGTGAAAGGTGAAAGAACTTGCACTGGTGAAAGTAAATTTGGATTGATCACAGGAAATAATGTGCGAGTTGGAATTAATACTAGTTTTATGCCTGGGGTGAAGATTGGTGGAAATAGTTTTATTGGTGCTGGGATAGTTGTCGCACAAGATATTCCAGAAAAAAGTTTTGTAAGAGGAAGCTGGGAATTAAGAATAAGCGAGAATAGAGCTGAGGCAGATATGAGTTCTCGAGATGAGATCAAGAAGAAGCTTTAGGATCTATTTCTCCTTTAGCAAACATTCTAATTACCTCTGGATACCACTTCTTTTCTAAGGTCTGAACTTTGTCTTTTAAGGTTTGAATTGTATCGTCAGGAGTTACTGGGCAAGATTTTTGGATGATTATTTTCCCAGTATCTACTCCTTCATCAACAAAATGTATTGTCATTCCAGTTTCTTTGTCTCCTGAATCTAAGACAGCTTGATGAACATTTGAACCATAAAATTCTTTCCCAGAATATTTTGGAATTAGAGCAGGATGAACATTAATGATTTTGTTTTCGAATTTTTTCACGAACTTTTCACTTAAAATTCGCATATAGCCGATGAGGCAGATAAGATCTATTTCTTTTTTTTCTAGTAGCTCCATCATTTCTTGATCGAATTCTTCTCTTGTTTTTCCTTTTGGATCAATGAAGAAAGTTTCGAATCCTTGGGCCTCTGAACGCTCTAAAGCATAACATTTTTTATTGCTAATCACAGCTGACAGTTCGATTCCTGGCATTTTTCCTGACTTCATCTCGTCGATAATTGCTTGAAGGTCTGTACCGTTTGTAGATGCCAAT
>CAYNUR010000001.1:11392-30732 GCA_964400435.1 uncultured Candidatus Peribacteria bacterium | reverse complement strand
GGACACTTTAATTTATATTTTGGGTTGGGGATCTCCTCTTGGAATTGGACTTTTTTTATTTTTATTATCTGCTGGTGGAGGAATCTTTTTTTGGGGAATTTCGAAATTTAACAACAAGAAGTAAAATATTTTTATGAAAGCTGTTATTGCAAAAGAATATGGTCGTCCAGAGGTCTTATCTGTTGAAAAAATCCCAAAACCAAAACCAAAGGAAGATGAGATTTTGATCAAGGTAAAAGCTGCATCATTGAATTCTGGAGATGTAAGAATGAGGGCTCTTGATGCTGGGCCAGGATTGAAAGGAATAATAGGTAAAATGATTATTCGGTTGTTAGTAGGAATTAGAAAACCAAGAAGGGTTCAAGGTAGTGTTCTTTCTGGAGAAGTGGTCGAAGTTGGAAGTAAAGTTGGTAAGTTCAAAGTAGGAGACCAGGTTTATGCAATGGCTGGTTTTAGTTTTGGTGCTTTTGCAGAATATTGTTGTTTACCAATTAAGAGGGCAATTGCCTTAAAGCCCAAAAAAGCTAGTTTTGAAGAAGCTTGTAGCATACCATTTGGTGGTAACACTTCATTGTATTTTCTTAGAAAAGGAGGTCTAAAAAAAGATATGAAAGTCTTGATTTATGGTTCAACGGGTTCTGTTGGGTCTTCGGCTGTTCAAGTTGCAAAGTATTTAGGGGCTGAAGTTACTGCTGTTAGTGGTCCAAAGGGAATGGAACTTAGTAAGAAGCTTGGTGCTAGAAAAGTCTATAACTATAAAGAAACTACACTTAGTGAAATTAAAGGATCTTTTGGTATTGTCTTTGATGCTGTTGGTAAAATTTCTAAAAAACAGGCTGCACATTTGATTAATGATCAGGGAGTGTATCTATCGGTTGATAGTCTTGATGTAGCTAAAGAAACTTCTTCTGATTTAGAGGAGCTAGCGAAAATGTATGATGAGGGGAAGTTGGTAGCGGTTATAGATAAAACTTTTTCAATAGATGAAATAGTTGAAGCCAATCGTTATGTTGATACTGGAAGGAAGAAAGGGAGCGTGGTTGTTAAGATAGATTAGGGGGGATTTTTTAATGTTGATTGAGGAGTTGATATGAGTTTAATGGAGAGGAAGCGGGCAGTGGTTACTTGAAGAGGTTGAATAGTAGTTATTTGTGGAGGATAATTTTTTGAATTGGTAGGTTAATTCAGTTGAGAAGTACTTAATTTTATCTAAATTGTATCGCTTGTATTTTTAGCTTTTTCTTTGATTAAGTTACTAATTATAGATGGGTCAATATCCCTATCCATGTTTTCATGATTACTTTCTGGTGCAAATTTTTTGAAGTGTTTATAGAATTCAGGACTTAATTTTAAAGTGCGCTTTGCTTTATTTGAAAGGTAAGGACTTTTTGCTAGTGCTATTGCTCCTTCATCAGTTATTCCATTATCGGCTAAGTTTAATTCGTCAATATTGGTTAAAAAAGGACTTTGTGCCAATGCTATTGCTCCTTCGTTTCCTATTCCGTTACTTCTTAAGCTTAAATGATTTAAATTAGTTAAATACGGACTTCTTGCTAGTGCGGCAGCTCCCCTTGGCCCTATTTGATTAAACCTTAAGCTTAAACTTTCCAAACTAGCAAGGTTTTTACTATTTGCTAAAATTTCTATTGAGGAGTCTGTTAAACTATTATGTCCTAAATTTAAAATAGTTAATTTTGTCAAAAGCGGACTGTTGCATAACGTGATTATGTCATTAAGTCCTAGACTATTATATTCTAAGTCTAAAGCAGTTAAATTTCTAAAATTATTACTGTCTGCTAATGTTTGAATACCGGTAGGTCCTATATAGCAGGAGTCTAAATTTAATTCAGCTAGATCGACTATGTGTCGATTATCTGCTAGTGCTTTTATTGCATGGTGACCATGTAAACCATTCAAAGCTATTCCCTTCAAATTAGCTAAATGTGGACTCTCTTTAAGTCCATGGATGAATTCTGGGTATACGTAGTAAAGTGGAACTACTTTTAACTGTCTTAATAGATTTAATCTTTCTACTTCAGGAGATTTCCATGGTGCGGCATCGTCAGTGTATATGCTACCCGTTCTTGTTGTATATGGCCAAGACTTCAAATGTTGCTGAGCATAATCTAAGGCAGTTCCATATAGTTCTGGTGGCCATTTTTGGGGATCTAAATATTCATATATTCTAGTAAATGCCTGTGTAGATGGTGGTTCATTATGAAGTAATGATCTTAGTTCTTCTAGAGTGTTGAATTCTAATGTTTCGATTTCTTCAGAGTGAGTAGAGCTTTCTAAATTGTTTGTTGGCATTTGAGATTGTTAATTTTGATCGGCGACTATAGTGAGTTTCCTCTGTTTTGTCAAGACATGGTTCTTTATTTTGAAAATATGCTAAAATCTCTTTATATAAGAGATATAAATCTTGTTTTATTTGTAGGAATTTGAGGATTAATTGAGTAGAGAATATTTTAGTAAAAAGATTCAATTCTGGGATTTTTGTTATTATCAAAAAATCTAAACTGAAAAATTATATTATTGTAATCGGATCTTCTGGAGAGGAAGCGGGCAGTGGTTACTTTCAGTTTAATATTCCAGTGGAGTTCAGGAAACATCATTATTGGAAGGATCTTGGTGATAGGAAGTGGTTGGTGGAAGAGGTTTATTTGGTGGAAAGAGCTTGTTATTTGGCTTAGGTGAATAGTGATTAGTGATTAGGGGGGAGCTAGTTTTGAAAAAGTGAGAGGACTTGACGGTTTCTGTCTGGTGGTGTATAGTTCGAGGCTAATTATTTAGATATGGGAAATTTAACAAAAAAGACTGTTGACGGACCAATGTGTCCATATCATGGCCCAATTGCACCATTTGTTTATAAAAGGTTTGGGAATCTTGTTCAGGAAATTGAAAGTTTTTCTCATCATCTTTCTGAGGTTGAAGGCTTGAATCCATGGATGGTGAGATGCTTAAAGATAAATGTGGATCATGGAGATATGTTGCGAGGTATACAATTGGACAACAAACACTATTTGCTTATTCAAACTTTTGATGATGATGCAGTAAGATTCAATCACAATATAAAACCTTTTCGAGCTTTTTTGCTTCTAGAAGGTGATTGTGGTCCTGATGAAGAGTATCTTTCAAAATTTTTGGAAAAAGGTAGTCCAGAAATGAGGGCTGCCTTGAAACAAAGTGATATTAATTTAATGGAAATCAGTAATTGGGCTCAGAATTTTGAGTATCAAAATAAGATGGCACGAATTGGTTATGATTCTAAGCCTGCGAGCTTACAGGCTTTAATGCCAAATCCAATGGCTACAGTTAATCCTGGACTGAATGTGTCTGCTTACAGAGGCTATGCTGACTCAGATAAAAGAGGATACACACCGATTATGAGATATACGGAAATAGAGTGTGATCGTGAAGATGTATTTATGGGCGTTGATATTGGATATGGTAAGGCCATTATTGCAATGTATATACTTCGTTACTTTATTGATAAAATCAAAGATTACTCTAGTAGAGTTGAAAAAGGACTTCAGAATACTGTGAACAAAGTTGTAGATTCAGTACGTGAAGCTTTGATTTTGCCAGATGGTTTAGAGTAAAATGTGTTGAATAAAATATGGAGAGGAAGCGGGCAGTGGTTATTTTCAGTTTAATATTCCAGTGGAGTTCAGGAAACATCATTATTGGAAGGATCTTGGGGATAGGAAGTGGTTGGTGGAAGAGGTTTATTTGGTGGAGGAATAGGGAGTTTTTATTATTAGAGAAGTAGGGTAGGTTATAATGTAGAATATATGATATAATATTATGAATTGAATTATCAAAAATAAAAAAGCTGGTACTGCTGATAACTGGTAGAGAAGATATTTGTTTAAGAGAGTTTACTCTTAAGGAGGTTTATAACTTTTTTATTAATGCTGGTGTTAATCGTAGTGTGATTGAAGCTTATTTTATTGCGGATGAAAAAAATTTTGGTGTTTGGATGATTCCTTTGTTGAGAGATCTTTCTCAAAGAGATGTTTTTTTGAAAATTATGAAGCATATTGCCGAGGAGGTGATATTTTTTAATCCTGAAGCGGAGTCTTTGTTTAAAGAAATTTTTCTTCTAGCTGAATCTTCAAATAAAATAGGAGTCTTTATGGATTTTGAAGAAGAAAGAAATTTTTTGTTTAATAGTGTTCTTAAACCTGCTGGTCAAGAGTTAGGATTTGAAGTTGAAAGGGTTGATGAAGCGACTTTGCCAGGGGAAGATTTGCATATGAAAATTCAGAAAATGATTAGAACATATGAGATTTTTATTGTTGATATTACTGGTGCAGGTAAAAACAAGTTTGTAGAATTAGGAGAATTAATTGCATTAGAAAAGAATATTTTATTATTGAAGCAATCTGGGGAGGATAGGCCATTTAATATCAATCATCTGAAGATGATTGATTATCCGAAAGCAAGTCATAACTTTGAAGCAACTAAGAGTACTCATGATAAATTAAAGGAGTCAATAATTGATGGTTTGAAAAAATTTATTGATCCGAAATAGATTTCCTCTATGTTTAGGTTTCAATGGTGAAAAATAATAAATTAGTTAATATGGCTCAAACAAAAAAACAACGTGAAGCTTTAGATAATCTCGCAAGGGATTTTTTTGGCGATGAAGATATGGATTCTACTTCAAGGATGATTATGAAGCTCCCTAAGTTTCATGAAACTTTTATTCCATGCCTGAAAGTTTTATCAGATGGTAAGCCTGTTCATTACAATGAGTTTAGAAAAATGGTTAGAGATAGGTATTATTCTGATTTGCCAGAAGAATTGTTAAAAAGAAAAACTAAAAATGGAGATCAGATGATTCTAAATAGGATTGGTTGGGCAAAGAGTTATTTGAAAAAGGGTGGGTATTTGGAATATCCAGAACGAGCAATGGTAAGAATTACGGATAAAGGTTTGGATACTTTAAAAAAGGGTTCTTTAACTCTTAAGGAGTTGAAAGAGGATCCAGTGTTTGTTGAATCTGAAGTAGCCAGGCTTAATACTAAGGAGTCTAGTGAAGTTATTGATAAAGAGGATGCAACACCTCAGGATTTAATTGATTCTGGGGTTAAACAATTGGAGGATCAAATTAAATCTGATTTGTTAGATAGGTTAAAAGAAGTGGATCCATTTTATTTTGAAAAAATTATTTTAATTCTTTTAGAGAGAATGGGATATGGTGATTTGATTGAGACTAAAAAAACTGGAGATGGTGGAATTGATGGTGTGGTCAATCAAGATAAACTAGGGTTGGAGAAGATTTATATTCAAGCGAAAAGGTACAATGAGAATAAAATTCGTGAAAAAGATATTCGTAATTTTATTGGAGCAATGAGTGGTGATACTAGTAAGGGAGTGTTTGTAACGACATCTTCTTTTGATGCTTCAGCTGCAGAAAAAGCGAAGGAGGCTCATCATAAAATTATTTTAATTGATGGAAATAAATTAGTTGATTTAATGTATGAATTTTCTGTTGGTTTAGAGGTGGAAAGTACATATGAAGTTAAGAAGCTTGATGAGGATTTTTTTGAGGGGATTTAGTTTGGTGTATGACATAACTAAAGTGATGTTTAGGATTTAATTTACAATGTTTGATTAATGTATAATGATTTTGCAATAATCAAAGTGAAATGGATTTTTATAAGCAGTTGATTGAGAGGATAGGTGATGAAAATTTTCGTGATTTTCTGGAATATGCAGATAAAGAGGTTGCTAGGGCAAAGAGTTTTTTATTAAACAATAAGAATAGTAAAAAGCTATATTTTTATCCAAGTTATTATAATCAGTTTGTAGAGTTAAGTTGGCTTCTTGAGGAGCGTGAATTAAGAGTTGCTCCAAGTGATATAGTTTATACATTGTTTAATTGTAAAATGTTATTTGCTGTACGGTCTAAGGAGGAATATTTACGAGCTATTGGAGGTACGGACTATGAAGAACCTAGATTCTTTATTCCTTGGGATGAGAAAGTGGGAGGATTTGAAAATGTGATGTCTAAGTATTTAGATCGATTGGGAGATAGTATCCGTGATAGAACAATGGTAATTCGAATAAGCTCATTTATTGGTGATAAAAAAGAAGTTCAGGAATTCTTTGATCATCTTTTTATTGACTTGAAATGGCCTTATTCAGCTTATATTGATGATGTTAAAATTAAGGAATTGCATGGCCAAGAATTGGAGTATATGGGGGGTGAAGATCGAAGTAAATTTTTTGACTCGCCTTCAATTGGCTTTACCTGTTTTGACAGTACATATTTTTTCGCATATTGGAGTTGTTTAGCATATTTAAGAACCTTTGTTAATCTACTAAAAATTGCGAGTTTTTTAGCTCCAGAAAGTCTATCTTTTTGTGAGTTGGAATTAATGGTTACTCCTCCAAAAAATCCTAGATTTTTAGGTTCTGAGGGGGATTCTTTTTTTCATTGGGATGAAGATAAAAAAAAACCATGGGAGAAAATTCCAGATGGAGACTTATGGAATTCATATGGACGTAGGAAGATTTTGAAGACAAATTTTAAAAATAATTTTTCTCACTTTAGTGCTTTTTTTGCAGTTAATAGAGAACTTATTTCTATGATGAGGGGGCATTGGGCGCCGTTTGTTAGGGAAGAAATAATTTCTGTTTTGGATATTTTAAGTTCAGTAGTTCAAATTCAAGATCTTGGAGCAAAGGTTTTATTAATTTATTGTTGTTTGGAGCACTTATTTGTTCCTAATGGACGTGATGCACATAATAGGAAATATATTGAGGGGGGTATTAATGCTTTGAATCCTGCTTTACTAGAGTGGTTTGATAGATTGTATGTTTTTAGATGTGATTATGCTCATAAAGGATTTATACAGAATAGTGAAGATGTTCTGGCTTTAATATTTGAATCTATTGAGAATGTTTTGGAGTTAACTAACTTAAAGCTTAGGACATAATAATTTATGACAGATTTTTCGAAGGAAATTGGTGTTTGTATTTATTGTTTCAAGTCATATAAAAATCTTACCAAATAAAAGAGTTTTGATGGTTAGATTGAAATTTTTTGCCTACTCTTTAGCTCCTGAATAAGTAATAATAGTTGTAGGGACATTAAGAAATGATTTTGAACCAGGTGCTATTAATCTCTAATGATTTCGGCTATGGGAAGATACTATTATGGAAAAAAGATTGTTGCTGAGGATTGTTATAAAATTGATGTTCAATTCTTAAATAAGCATGGTCATTTGAGTCCAAATTCTTTTAGTAATGGGAATATTGCTTGGTATATAAATGATAGTAAGTTAAGTGATGTATCTTTTTCTGTTGATACTAATGAGAAGAAGATAGAGTTTAGGTATAAGTCTAGGAATAGATACTCTGGTGAAGAATGGACTTCAAAAAATTATTCAATTGGTTTGACCACTACGCCATGTAATTTGGGGGGGGAGCGCTATTGGTTTGTTTGTAAGGATTGTCAGAGAAGGGTTGGGGCTTTGTACTTATATGATGAGCTTGATTTTACTTGTAGGCACTGTTTGGATTTGAGCTATGAGAGTCGGAATAAGAGTAGAAATTATAGAGCTATATCTAGGTATTTTGATTATGAAGATGTTTGTATGGATATTGTTTATTTGAGGAATAAGTTTTATAGAGGTCGTCCTACTAGGAGTTATAGGAAATTGTTGAGGAAAAAGGCTAGGTTAGAAAGATATGAGTTATTGTTACCTGGCTTTCATTAGTTAATTTTGAAATTATTTTTGAATCTCTTTATAATGAGCCTAAATTAAAAGTTTTAAACACGTTTTCATGGCTAAAAAGGAGAAAGTATTAGATCTCCATGTTGCTAGGTTGTTGGATAGTGCTGGGATTTCTTACTTTCCTGATGGAAGCAACATTAAAGAGATTGAAGATGCCTTGAGGACAGCTTCAAAGAAAGGAACGGGGAATGCTGGTTATCCTGAATTTACTGCTAAATCGGGAGGTTTTATTATTGTGATAGAGGATAAGTCAGATTTAAATAAGCAAGCGAATTATACGGATGAGTCTGAGATTGAGTTAGCAACAGATACTAAGTCCATTACTAATTATGCGGAGAATGGAGCTTTGCACTATGCTAATGTGATTGTAGAGAAGACCAATTTTTCAAAGGTTTTTGCCTTTGGTTGTTCTGGGGATGATAAGCACCATATTATTAGGCCTATTTATGTAGATAAAGATGGATATAAGCTTTTGAAGTCGGTAGAAAACTTTGAGAACTTTTCTGAGGAGAATATTGATAAATATTACAGAGAACAGGTGTTAGAGGAGACTCCTCCTGAAACTGTAGAACTTCAAGAAATACTAAAGAAGTCATCAGAACTTCATGAGTACTTGAGAAACTATGGACAATTAGGAGACTCAGAGAAGCCACTTGTTGTATCGGCAATTCTGCTTGCTCTCAGGGAAAATCCTAATATTGCAAACTCTTTAAAGGGGGATACCATAAGAACTGATGGGCAAGTGATTTATGATGCCCTTTCAACTCATATGACAAGAGTAGAAGTACAGCCAGAGATTAAGAAAGAGCAGGTTTTAAGTCAGTTTAATATCGTCAAAGACAGGACGATTCTTAACCAAGTAGATGAGAGATTACAAAAAACACCGCTACGATACTTTACTGAGTATTTGAAAAAGAATGTCTATGCAAGTGTTGTTGCAAACTCAAAGGAGGACGTCTTAGGACGCTTTTATGGCGAGTTCATTCGCTATAGTGGAGGTGATGGTCAGACTTTGGGTGTGGTGCTCACACCAGCGCATATTACCGAGCTATTTTGTGATTTAATTGAGTTGAAGCCTGATGATGTTGTATTTGATCCGACTTGTGGTACAGGTGGTTTTTTGATTACTGCAATGCATAAGATGTTAGATCAAGCTAAATCTAAAGTTGAAAAGGAAAAGATTAAAGCAGATCGGATACATGGAATTGAGATTAGGGAGGACATGTTCTCAATTGCAACAACTAATATGATTTTGAGAGGTGATGGTAAGAGTAATTTGCTAAAGGATGACTTTTTGAGGAGAAATGTAGAGGATATGCGAAAAAATAAATATACTGTTGGTTTTATGAATCCTCCCTATTCTCAAGCAAAGGGAAAAGATACGGCTCATTTATCGGAGATACATTTCACAGAACATTTGTTGGATGGACTTGCAGATGGTGGGAGGGTGGTAATTATTGTGCCTCAATCTACGATGGTTGGTAAAAGGAAGGAAGATAAACAGGTTAAAAAGCGTATTTTGAAGAAGCATACTTTGGAGGGAGTGGTAACTTTGAATAAGGAAACCTTTTATGGGGTAGGTACTAATCCATGTATAGCGATATTTACTGCTCACCAACCTCATAATCCTAAGAAATATTGTAAGTTTATCAATTATGAGGATGATGGTTTTGAGGTGAGTAAGCACATAGGCCTAATCGAAACGGAAAGAGCAAAGGAGCGGAAGGCTCACTTGCTAAACTGCTGGCTTCATGCAGCGCCTGCGGATACTAAATTTATGGTTAAAACCACTGTTGAGCCTGATGATGAATGGCTACACTCGTTTTATTATTTTAATGATGAAATCCCTAAGCCTGAGGATTTTGAGAAGACTATTGGGGATTATTTGACCTTTGAGTTTAGTATGATTATGCAAGGGAGAGACTATTTGTTTAAAGATGAAAAATAGTATGGATATGGATTTGGAAAGTCGGGAGTGGGGGGAGTTTAAGTTAGATACTGTTTTTGAGATTGAAAATTGTAAATGTAATAAAGTTTCAGCATTAGGTAGTGGCAAAACTCCTTATGTTGGTGCTACGAATAGGGATAATGGTGTGATGAGTTTTGTTGAATGCAATGAACCATATCTAACGAAGGGAAACTGTATAGCTTTTATTTGCGACGGTGAGGGGTCAATGGGGTTGTCGGTATATAGAAAAAGCTATTTTATTGGTTCTACTACGGTTAAAGTTGGTAGAAATAAATATCTGAATGAATACATTGGTCAATTTATTACAACAGTTGCAGATAAGGTACGCTTTAAATACAATTTTGGTTTTAAAAGAAATACCCAACACTTAAAAAATGAAATATTGTTATTGCCAATGGATAATGAAGGTAAAATAGACTATACCTTCATGGAATCCTACATGAAAGAAAAAGAACGTGAGAAGCTGGAGAGATATAAGAATTACATTGTTAAGCGGTTAGAGGAGTTGAGGGATTATGAGGAAGTAGAGCCTTTGGAGGAGAAGGAGTGGGGGGAGTTTGTGATTGAAGATTTATTTGCGATGAAAATTGGGAAAAATGTTGATGGTAATAAAATAAATAAACAAGGTGGAAAAGTAGCCTATGTAACAAGAAAAGAAACTGACAATGGTTTGGATGGCTTCATTTCATATGGTAGAGATTACATAAATAGTAGTTTTCCAGTAATTACAATTGGAAATGAAACTGCAAAACCCTTTGTTCAACAATACCCATTTTTTACTGGTACAAAGGTTAATATCTTAAGTCATAAAAGTCATGTGAGTTTAGAATGTTATAAGTTTATGGCACAGTGTTTAGAAATGCACAAAAGTAAATACTCTTATTCTTTTACTGTAAATTCAACAAGACTCAGGCGACAAAAAATAATGCTACCTATGAATAATCAAAATCAACCAGACTATAATTATATGGAAAACTACATGAAAAGGCTTGAGTACAAGAAATTGAAGAGCTATTTGGGTTATAAACAAATTGTTTAATATTTGATGATTTTTGTTGATATATTAAATCTACTTAGATGAACAGACATATTAATCCCAATACGCTATCTATTGTGAAGGACTTACTAATATATTTTGATGAAAGCGTTAAGGATGAAGAAGGTTTTTTTATTTACAATATTTGGTATTGGAAATATTTATCAAATTGGGTTTTAATGAGGATCTTGTATAACTTGGTTAATGATGATGTGATTACTAAGGTAAAAGTTAATTTAATGAAGGTTGATGCCTCTGATGAAGTAACAAGTGAAGTAGTTAAAACTTTAAAGATTGATAAGAAGTCTTTGATAGCTGAAGATGTAGAAATTATTATTCCTCAGTCCGTTTATGAGTCTAAAAAAGAAGTTCCACATTTTTGGTTTTATACTTCAAAAGCAAAATTACAAAAGTATATTGATGGTTATTTAGATGATTGGATTAATGAAGAGTTATATATTGATGATGTTAATATTTATAAGCCTTCTGTGCAGTTGAAAAAGGTAGTTCAATATTTGTTGAAGTTGTTAAATGATTATTCTTCAAAATATTTGTTGGTTCATGCTATTAATGATGATCAGGTAGATTTTGCTGCAACGATTTTGTTTCTTGAAAAAGCAGGTTTTATTGAGGTTGATTCTTTGGGGTTGAGTGAGAGGAAATTATTTAGTGATAAAGTTTTAGCCTTTAGAATTAATGTCCTATCCTTATTTAAAGAAAAATTTAAATCAGGTGTTGAGTATAACGATGATTATTACCATTTCATTATCAATGATGATGAGCTTGAGAACACTAGGATTACTTTCGGTAGTTCAAAAGAATTAAGGCACAAAGGTAGTGTTAGATCTTTAAAGGGAGGGAACTCGCTTCCTATTCAGGTTCTATCTTTAGCTGCGAGGTCTAAAGATTATTCAGTGAATATGGAGGTTTTAAAAGAGGTTACAGGCGAAGATTCTGATGATCGGGTACACAAGGCTCTAAACAATTTTAGACAAAGTTTAAGGAAGGATTTTGAGCTTTCAGATGATTTGATAATGTTTGAGATTACAAAGGATGGGGAAATTGTCTTTGATCGAGAAGTTTTTTACTTTGAGCCTATTTCAGCTAGATTAAGTTGATATAAGGGGCTTATAAGTTGGTTTTAGTATTTTTTAATCTCTTGTTCTTGCCATAATTTAAGCATGGTAAAGAGAGAGAAAGAACAAATAGATATTGGTCCTTTTAGTGAGTTGGAGGTGGTGTGTCATTTTCCAAAGGAAAACTCTAAGGAGGTGATAAAGGATATTGCAAAAGGAATGGATTATTTGGGGTTCTTTGATAATTTGGTTAATTGATTTTTGTAACCTTTTTTGTGTTTAGCTTGATTTAGGTTAATATGATCAAAATAACCTATTTGTCATGCCTCTTTCAAACAACTCTGAGCGAAAAAGAAAAGTAGCAATTTATATTAGAGTTTCTACTCAAGAGCAGAATATCGATGGTTATAGTTTAAATGCTCAAAAGAAAAAATTATTAGACTATGTGAATAATAATCAAGGTTTGAACTTGGTTACAAAGCCTAGTTGGATCTTTGAAGATACTCACACAGGTAGTGATTTAAGCAGACCTGCTTTGTCTACTCTAAGAAAGGCTGTAAAGAGAGGAGACTTTGATGCGGTGTTGGTTTGGAAGATTGATAGGCTTTCAAGGTCATTGAAACATCTTCTAGTAATGTTTGAGGAGTTTGAGACTAATGGTGTTAGCTTTATATCTGTTCAAGAGAATATCGACTTTAGAGGTCCAATTGGTAAACTTATTTTTCAAATCTTTGGTGCAATTGCTCAATTTGAGAGAGAGTTGATTAAGGGTAGAACTTTGATGGGTAAGATTGCTTCAGCTGAAATGGGTAACTATACAGGTTCAAATATTCCATATGGATATAAGCCAGTTAAGAACAAGAGTGGAAAGGGAAAGAAGATAGTTCCTATTAAAGAAGAAAAGAAATGGGTTGAAAAGATTTTTGAATGGTATGTTTATGAAGAAGGTGGTTTTGGTCAAATTGCAACTAGGCTAACTGAGTTAAAGGTTCCTAAGGGTAAGCATTCAAGAGTAAGGAGTAAGTATTCTAAATGGACAGCTGAATATGTTGGTAAGATCATTAAGAACCCATTGTATAGAGGTGAATTTGTAGCTAATAAGATTGATGAATTGGGAAATGAACTACCTGTTGATCAATGGACTGTAGTAAAGATTCCACCATGTGTATCTAGCTTTCTATTTCAACAAGCTCAGAATAGGCTAGGAAAGAAGAAAGGTGGATGGTCGAAAAATCTTTATATTCTTTCAGGGAAGTTGGTGGATATGACAGTAGATGAAAAGAATAAGTTTGTAGGATGTAAGAGGAATAAGGGTGGCTTTAGCTATAGAAGGAAGCAGTTTACTGATTCAAATGAGGTTTACCATTCAGTATTTGAGATTCCTGCGAAACAGTTAGATGACTATGTGGTGGGTAAAATTCAAGAGGCATTAGAAGAGCCAGATATTTTTATTCAGCAGTACTTATCTGAGAAATATACAAGTAAGAGTGAGATTGAGAAGATTGAGGATAAGTTAGATAACTTGAGATCACAGAGAATGAATAGTGAATTAGCCTTGAGTAAGGTAGAGGCTGCATATGAGAATGGACATTACAGTGAAGAGAAGTTATCTGAGAAGTCTACAAAGCTTAATAAAGATATTTCAGATATTGAGGCCAAGATGAAAGAGCTTGAAGATCATTTAGTGTTTGTAAGTTCTGTAGATGTTGAGGTGAAGAAGTTAAAAGAAGCTTCTAAGCAAATAAAATATAAGTTTGATCAGCTCACTAAAAAGCAAAAGCAGATATTGGTAGATTTGTTTGTTGATAGGATTGAAATGTCTAGGAGAAAGGATGGAAAGAAGTGGAAAGTTAGTGCTGATATTCATTTTAGGTTCAATCCTGAAACTGTTAAGAAGTCTGCTGATAAGGTTAGAACTCGTAAGGGGCTTAAAAAAGAGGATAACAAGAAAACAATTCCTAATGAAGGAGCTTCTGGAGCCATCTTCGGGATTTGAACCCGAGACCCCTTCCTTACCATGGAAGTGCTCTACCCCTGAGCTAAGATGGCTTGTGGTGATTTGATTTTGGGGTTTTTAGTTTTGTGTTTTGTGCTCTGATTTTCGAGCAGGAAGTGCACTTTTTATTGTGGCTGAGGGCTCACCCTGAGCTAAGATGGCGTGTTTGTTGTTTGCCTTTCTGACTACCCAAAACTCGCATAGGGCGGAGAAACCTCTTCGTTAAAAAGAGATTCTCCGACTTTTTGTCTGTTTCGCCGGTTATTTTATAAGATGGGATTCTGCAATGCAAGTATTATTGAAAAAAGCTTTGACAGAAGCCATGGATGGTATAATATGCCTTCTGCTAGAATCCTAATTAATTATCTTATGTCGAAAGGAAAGAGTCAGTTTTTTACTTGGTATTGTGTTGAAACTGGAGCTGCTAATTATCACACTTATGGTAATAAACGTTCAGGTACACTACCAACAGAGATTATGAAATATTGTCCTGCATTAAGAAAAAGGACTGTTCACAAAAGAAGGGATACGAAAAGTGGTTACTAGATCGTAGCCTTTATATAAATTTTTCATTTTTTTAAACTTTTCCTAATGAAAACCAAAAAGCTTTCTACTTATTTTGGAGTTTTTGCTGCATCTATGATGGTTTTTTCAGCATGTGGTGCTCAAGACTCTTCTAATGATGATTTGTCTGTTGAATCATTCATGCCTACAGATATGGCTGTAATGATCAAAGTTGATTACTCAGATGATTCTCAAAAAGATGGTTTAGAAACTATCTTGTCAAACTTCCCTGAAACTGGTGCTAAAGCAATGATGATTGCTGCATATGATGGCGGTGCACCTGAGGATTTGAAATACGAAACTGCTATTCAACCTATCGTTTCTGCAGACTGGACACTTGGGATTGGAATGAAATTTGATGAAGGTTATTCTATTAACTCACTTGAAACTGGAGATCTTGATGGGTTTGAAGGAGTTTTTGTGATGGAATTTGAAGAAGCGGATAAAGTTGAAGAACTAATCATGAAGTTAAACGAAGAAATGCCAAGTGATGATTTGATGGAAAAAGAAGAAGATGGAGTTAAATATTGGATTAGTGAAAATGATCAAATGTATTTAGCTAGAATGGAATCGTTCTATGTAGTTTCTGTAACTGAAGAAAATTTAAATAGTGCAATTGCTAGAGCTAAGAATGGTGAAGGATTTGTGATGAGTGAAGATTTGGTTAGTCATGATGCTGTAAATGAAAATGCATTGTATTCAATGTATATGAATATGCCAGTTTTCTCTGAATCATTTGCGCCATTTTATGATGAACTAGGTTTGGATATTGAAGAATTAGCTGGAGAAATGGGAGATGCATTTATTTCTGTTTCTGCGGAAGACGATGGATTTAGATTTGCTGCTGTAAGTGAATATGGTGGTGGAAATCAATCATACGATCTTTATGCTGATGGATATGAATTTTTCATGGCTGATAAAGTTCCTGGTCAAAATATCGTGATTTTTGGTGAAGAAGCGAATCTTGGAATTGGACTTGAGCAAACTTTGTTGGGTCTATCTTCAATCAGTACAGTTGATCCTACTTTCCCAGTTATTCCAAGTTATGATGAATTGTTGGCTCAGTTCTCTGGAATTTCTGGAGTAAGTGAAGAAGATCTTGATGCGATTTTAAGCTCTCCTGTAAGTGTTGTGATGGATGTGCAAGGAGTTTTCCCTACTTTTTCATTCTATGTTGATTTAGAAGATGGAGAAACTACTGCTGCTGAAGAATTAATGGTTGGATTGGATGAAATGATTGGTCAAATGCTTGTAGAAGTTAATCAAAATTTAGAAGTTGATTTTGGTCCTCAAGCGGTGAAATTTGAAAATATGGGAGATGGAGTGAGAAGAGTTTACTTTGATGGTATTCCTGAAGAATTCTTTACCGAATTGGAAGATGTGTTCCCAGAAATCTCTACTTTAAAACTTGAAGCTTATTATGGTGTGAATGAAGATAACTTAATGTTTATTTCATTCTATCCTGATTTCTTGAATGTATATGGAGAATACACTGTTAGCGATGATGCAATGTATCAAGACGCGGTTGATTCTTTAGGAGATTACGACGCTGCATCAGTTTATTTTGCTGTTACTCCTTTAATGGAAATCGTTGATAAAGCTGTGAATATTGCTAAAGGAATGGGGGAAGTTTCTGAAGCTGATTACGCTGCTTATTCCCAAGCTGTAGCATTTGTTGAGCCATTCAAGTATTTTGTTGGTTCTTTGAAAGTTGAAGATGGAATGATTATTCAAGAAAATTTCTTGAAAATTGGTGAATAATAATCGTCTTGAATTTTAAAAAAGAGAGCTTTGATGTTTTCATCGCTCTCTTTTTTTTGTATAGTGGCGTTACGAAAATCATAGGCCCATAGTGTCAGCGGCTAGCACGTTGGTCTCCAAAACCAAAAGGTCGGGTTCGAATCCTGATGGGCCTGCCATCTTTTCAGAAAGTGGCCATATTTCACCTCAGGCTGCGAATAAAATTTCAAACACGACCGCATCAGGTCGCTTATTGAAATTTTTTCTTGCTTCGGAAAAATCTGACCATTCTCTGAAAAGATGGAGTATCTTAAACTATTAAAAAAGTTTTTTAAAGACTAGATTTGATCTTGATTTTTGAGTACGTCTTGCCTGCTGAAGGGAAGTAAACTTAGCGGAATGATGACGATTTGACAATTTGTGCTTATTGGTTGTGAAATCATGCATTGTAAATCTTGATATGCGTAAAAGTTTCATAGAAAGGGCTGCAGAAATTGAAGGAAAGATTGTTGAGCTTGATTCATCTTTAGGTTCTATACCAACTGAAATTGATAATTTTTTAATTCCAGATGAAATTTTTGACTTCTTTTTTGATTTACAGAAACAGATTGAATCAGAAGGAAAAATGGATTACTACGAATATGCTAGACGTCTCTGGAGACACTTTTTTCCAGGAAGAAAAATGGAGGGGCAAATTTATGATCAGTTCCAAAGCGAACTAATTATTGGTTTACATCGAATTGAGATGAAAGCATTGATCTATGATCATGTGGATAATAATTTAGACCAGTTAGTTGAAAAATTATATACACGTTTAAGAAAGATTATTTTGTGGTCTACAGGTGATACTGAATCTACTGGTTACCAAGTTCGTAAAATAGAAAGATCACGAATAATTCGAAAATTTTTAAGAGCTTTAAAGCCAATTATTCCTGATAGAAAAGAAAGATACGAGAGTATAGATGAAAAAACTGAATATTTCGTTGCTGATGATAAAATTGAACTTCTTGCAAATCACCTTGAGATTGAAGATGTTAGCAAACTTGTAGTTATTGAAGATTCTTTAAGTAATTTATCAAAAGTACAAAAGGTTGCAGATACGGTGGGAGTGGATTTTGTTCCTGTTTGGACTTTATACAGTAGAAGTGCGATCGAGATGAAAAATCGTGATCCTTATAAATATGAAAACTGTAAAAGAAATAATAATGGAATAAATAGTTTTGATGAAATTCTTCATCTTGATGGATTGACTGGCGTTGATCTAGTTATCGATTTCGATGGTGTTTTGTCAGACCATGTAAAAATGAGAAATTTACAGGCTCAAGTAAAATGGAATGCGATTAAAAAGGCAGGATACTAGCTTTAGTTTCTGTTTTTTGAATTAAAGATTGGTGTGATTATTTGTTGATTAAATTAGGTAAGTTTTGTTACGGAATTGTTTTAGCGAAAGCTGAATAGCTCATAGTTTAATTAGGTTTGATTAGCTCAATATTTTTAGTATTCTCAGTTATTAGATTATCCAAAGGGAGATATTTTCGAACTGTTGCTAATATAGTGTTTTTTTGGTATAATTTTATGAAAACAAAAATTAACAAAAAATTTATGCTGAATTATTTCGGTAGAGCTTCTCGGCTCGTAATTGCGCTTATGGTCTTTTTGACTGTTGGGGCTACTGTTGATGCTGCCACAATATATTGGGACGGTGGGGGTGATACTTTGTCTTGTGGTTCTGGTGCTGAAGATTATTGGGGGTGTCCAGAAAACTGGTTGGGGGATGTTGTTCCAGCTGATGCAGATGATGTGATTATCAATATGGTTGATAATATTGACTTGGATGGTTTTGTAGAGGTGAATAGTATTGTTTTTGATTCTGCAACATTGGTTCAAAATGGTACTTTGGTTGTAACGGACTTTACTCTTAATTCAGGTTCATGGGATCAAAATGGTGAAGATATTGAGCTTTTCGGTGATTGGACAAGAAATGGGGGAACTTTTACTCCAAACTTTGGAACAATTACTTTAGATACTGATAATGATCAAACAATATCGGGGAGTAATACTTTTGGTTGGATGAGAATTTATAATAGTTTTTATTTTACTGATAAAACTGTGACTTTTGAGGCTGGTGAAACTCAGACTTTTGAAGATACTTTAACTGTTGAAGGAGATATTATTGATCTGTTTTATGTACGTTTGAGATCATCAAATCCTGGTAGCCAATGGTTTTTTGATGGGGATGATGGTGACTTTTTTGATAATTGGGTTTATGCAGATGTGCAAGATGCAAACTTTCTAGATACTCAAGCTTCAGGTAATACAGTTCAAGCTTCATTTGGTATGGTTGATTCTGGGAACAATACAAATATAGACTTTTTCTCATTACCAGCTGCTCCGACGAATTTAGGACAAACTGAAGTGATTGATGGAAGTACTATACTTGATGATACTCCTGATCTTCAGTTCGATATTACTAATTCAGGTCCTTGTCCAGAATTCTTTTGTTTTCCAACGAAATATATTTTAGAGGTTTCTACTGATGAATCTTTTTCTACTAAGGTTATTGAGTACCGTTCAGAATTTGGTGATTTAGATGGATCTCAGACTTTTACAGTTGGTCAAGTAGAAGGTTCTGATCCTGGTTATGAAATTCCACCAGAATATTGTGGAGATCCTCCATGTACTGGTACGAATGCAGAGTATTTTGATGGTCAAGGTAATTCAGGGCAAACTTTAGCCGATGGGGATTATTTTTGGAGAGTAAGAGTTTTGAATGATCAGGGGATGTTATCTGAGTGGTCTGAAGGTTTTTCAAGTCCGACTCAATCATTTTCTTTAGGTGAAGGTGGAGGACCAGAAACCGTGCCTGAATTTTCAACTTATATGATGATAGTTACTCTAATCATGGGTGCTTATATGATGAAGAGAAAAGGATTAATTGTTTTTAATAGAGATTAGTAGTATTAGGTTTTATTTTGAAATCCCTGGCCTTTAATGTCAGGGATTTTTTTGTTTTAGTGTTGCTTGTTTAGGGTAGGGGGTATACTATGCTTGTGGCTTTAATTTATTTTATATGAAACCTTGTAAAAATTTAGTTTCTCATTTAAGTCGTATTGAAGGACAAATTCGGGCTTTGAAGTCTCGAATGGAGGATGATCACGACTGTGGAGAGATTGTTCAATTGATTCTTTCTGTAGCAAACTCCTTTAAA
>CAYNUR010000001.1:0-11382 GCA_964400435.1 uncultured Candidatus Peribacteria bacterium | reverse complement strand
CTAATTCTGATGATTTTTCACAAATATTAAAGCTTCTAAAATCTTAATTTTAAAATTATGAAAAAAGAATATGGTGAAGTTATTCCAGGATTACAAATTAATGGTGAGTTGGCTCCTTACGGTGTTGTAAATGAAAGAAGTATCCGTGCTACTGCAGGTTTAATGTTTGTGATTGGATTTAGTGTTTTTGCATATATTCGAGCAACCGGAGATTATACTCCAATGTATTTTGTCGTTCCGATGTTTTGGTTAGACTTTTTGTTAAAAACTATATTTTCTCCTAAGTTTAGTATTTTCGGTTTTTTTGGGAAGCTTTTTGTTCGGAGTCAAAAACCTGAATATGTTGGGGCAATACAGAAGCGCTTTGCTTGGGGGATCGGTTTGTTTTTATCTTCAATAATGATGGTTGTTGCTTTAGGATTTCAAGTTAAAGGAATAATTCCATTTTCTATTTGTATGACTTGTTTATTTTTTATGTGGTTAGAGTCGGCATGTGGAATTTGTGTTGGTTGTAATATCTATAAGTTTCTTCAAAATCGAGGAATTATTTCAAAGAAAAAATTTCAGCCTGCATGTCCTGGCGGAGTTTGTTCGATTCGAAAATAAATTTGTTAGATAGAATTTTAAGTAGATGAATTATTTTTTAGTTTCATGCCTAGGTTTCAATGGATAATCTTGTTTGACAAATCTTGTTATTCTCTGTATTAATTCACGCCAAAAACTAAAATTTAACTCATTTTCTTATTAATTCTGCAATTTTAAAACTCAAAACTTACTTTAAAAACTTTGATTATTCGCAAGCTCGAATTGATGTTCTTTCTGGGATAACTATTGCTTTGGCTTTGGTTCCTGAAGCTGTGGCTTTTTCTTTTATTGCTGGTGTGGAACCGATAATTTCTCTTTATGGTGCGGCTATAATAGGAATTGTTGCTTCAATTTTTGGAGGGAGGCCAGGTATGATTTGTGGTGCTACTGGACCTTTGTCATTAGTTGTTGTGGCTTTGGTTGCTCAGCATGGTTTAGAATATCTATTTGCTGCTGGGATTTTGATGGGGATTATTCAGATTTTATTTGGTGTTTTTAAGATTGGTAAATTTGTTCGTTTGCTTCCGCATCCTGTTATGCTTGGTTTTGTGAATGGTGTGGCAATTATTATTTTTATGGCTCAGTTGATTCAGTTTAAAGCTGTTGGAGCAGATGGAACTTTGAGTTGGTTAACTGGTGGACCTTTGTTTTTACTCCTTGGGCTAGTGTTTTTGGCGATGCTGATTATTCATTTTTTCCCTAAATTAACGAAATCTGTACCATCTTCACTTGTAGCAATTGGTGTGATTACTGCGATTACTCTTTTGTTTAATCTTGATGTGGCAACAGTTGGTTCGTATTTGCGTGATTCTGGTGCTGATTCTATTTCTGGTTCTTTGCCAGCTTTTTCATTGCCAAAAGTTCCACTTAATTTTGAAACTTTGAAGATAATTTTCCCTTACTCTTTTGTTCTTGCGGCAATTAATATCATCAATACTTTGATAAATATGACTTTGATTGATGAAATTACAGAAACGCGTGGCCGAGGGAATAAAGAGTGTATTGGTCAGGGAATTGCGAATATGGTTGCTGGTTGTTTTGGGGCACAAAGTGGTGGATCGATGATTGGTCAGAGCATGATTAATATTTCTTCTGGAGGTCGTGGACGAATTTCGGCTTTTGTTGGAGGTTCTTTTTTGATGATAATAATTGTTTTCTTTGCAAAATATATTGAATTAATTCCGATTGCTGCATTGGTAGGTGTTATGTTTATGGTTGTAGTTGGGACATTTTCTTGGTCTAGTTTGAGAATTATTCATAAAATTCCTCGGAGCGATGCGCTTGTTCTTGTTGTTGTTTCTGCTGCGACTGTTTTTACAAATTTGGCTGTTGCGGTAATGGTTGGAATTATACTTTCGGCTTTGGTTTTTGCCTGGGAAAAAGGTAAAAGAATTGATGTTGAATTAATTGTTGATAAAGATGGTTATAATCATTATCAGCTTTCCGGACCACTTTTCTTTGCTTCCGTAAAAAACTTTGAGAAGCTATTTGATCCAAAAAATGATACTGATCAGGTTTTTATTGATTTTAGTAACTCAAGAGTAGCTGATCACTCTGCAATCGAAGCGATTAACAGTTTGACGAGAAAGTATAGGAAGCAGAAAAAAGTACTGCACTTAACTGGTTTGAGTGAAGAATGCGCGATGTTGTTGGATAAATCTGATTCTTATATTGATATTAATGTAATCAAGAATGCAAATTATTATTTGCATGTAGCAACTGATGAGTTGGCATAATTGTATAATAAACAGGCCTTGACTTCTTTTTGTTTTCTGTTATTTTCTTGTACTTTAAATTTTGAATATGGAGAATTTTGAAAGGCTTGAACGCAGGAGTATAGTTAAAAAGTTCATGCTTGATCATATGAGTAATGAGTTTCAAAGAGTGAATAATCCTTGGGATGCTCGTTTCGCAACTGTTGCTACCGTTTTGTCGGGTTGTGTTTTTTTCCAACAAGATGAAGTTTCGGGTGAAATATTTTCAGAGTATTATAAAAAAACTATTGATATAGCTACTAGAGTAAGATCAAGTCTTATTGCTAATAATGGATTAACAGATGATCTTAAATTACAGTTTTTAGATGAATTATTTGATTTGACTGTTGAATGTGAGGAACTCTTTGGTTTTAGAGTTGATGAATTTTTTAATGACTAGAAGACAATTTTTGTTCCTATATGGTCTTCATTCTTTAATGTCTGCAGTAATTTTCCTTCTCTTCCTCCGTTAATGATCTGAGTTTCTATTCCGTATTCAGCTATTCTTCTGGCGACCTCTAATTTGCTTCTCATTCCACCTGTTCCGCCTTTGCTTTTGCCTTTGCAGAGTTTTTCAATCAACTCATCTGTGATTTTTTCTGCTGGTAAGTTTTTTATTAATTTTGCATCTGGATTTTCGTTTGGATTGCTGTCAAATAATCCGTCTACGTTGGTGCAGAGTATCAATCTATTTGCATTGATAGTTCTTGCGACTTCACCTGCGTTAAAGTCGTTGTCTCCTGTTTTTAATGGTTCAACTGTTAATGCGTCGTTGGCATTGATGATTGGAATTATATTGTTTCGGAAGAAGTTTTCTAATAGTCGTCTGAAGTTTTCAGTTTCGGTTTCTTCTTCAAAAGTTCTGTAGGTAGTTAGTAGTTCTCCAGCTGGAATTTGTCCTTGTTCTCCGAAGCTTTTTTTCCAGTAAGTCATTAGTGTGCCCTGTCCGATGGAGGCAAGTATTCTTTTTCTTTCAAGTTGTATGTTTGTTCCTGAGAGGTTTTCAGGGTTAATTTCTAATCTTCTTCCATTTAATTCCATTCTTCCTGCAGCTACTGCTCCTGAACTTACTAGTGCTATTCTTTGATTAGTCGAATTTACTATTTGGCTAATATCTCTGGCGATTCTGGACATTACTTCTAGAGAGAGGTGTCGACGTGAGTTTGTGATTGTGTCAGTTCCAATTTTGACAACAGTTTTTTCAAAATTTAAAGTCATTTATAGTTTGTTTATATATAAAAATAACCACCTTTTATGGGGTGGTTTAAAGAATTTCTTCTTAAAAAGTACCTACCCCTTGTGGGGTGGTGGAGGTAGAATTTGGAAGAAATTTTGAATATTTGATTTGTTCATGGTGCGAATATATCAGAATAATTTTATTTTGTGCAATGTGATAAGATGTTTAGGATTTTTAAATTGAGTTGATGAAGTTATTTTTAGTAAGGCATGGGAAATATAACTCCGCAGAATTAGATCCAACTAAAGGGCTTTCTGTTGATGGGAAAAAGGATATTACTAAAATTGGTAAATATTTGAAAAATGCAGAATTTGATATTTCTCAAATATTCCATAGTGAAAAACAAAGAGCTAAGGATTCTGCCGACATTCTTGGTGAAGTTTTAAAAATTTCCAATATTTCTCAAATGAGAGGAATATCACCGTTGGATGATCCTGAAGAAGTAATTGTTGAAATCGAAAGTGTTGCTGAAAATTTGATGTTGGTTAGTCATTTGCCATTTGTTGATAGATTGGCTTCTTTATTGCTTTCAAAAAAATTGAATTTTGATATGTTTGAATTTAGGCAAGGGACGGTTTTAATTTTGGAGAAGGGTGTGAAATGGCGTGTAGTTTGTATGGTTTCTCCGGATAATTTGTAATTTATTTTATGACAAAAAAATTAGGTTTAGCTTTAGGTAGTGGGGGCGGAAGAGGTCTTGTTCATGTTGGTATTTTAAGAGGATTGGAAAAAGCAGGCATTGAAGTTAGCTATATTTCTGGTGCGAGTATTGGAGCTTGTGTAGGAGCTTTATATGCTTCTGGTCTTTCTGCTGCGCAAATTCAAGAAAAATTTATGGAGGATAAATGGGAAGTTTTTAGATGTATTGCTGATCCAGCAGTTTTGGGTGGGTTTGTTGGTGGAAGAAAAGTTAAAAAATTGTTTGAAAAATGGTTTGAATTGAGAGATTTTTCACAGTTAAAAATTCCTTTTTCTGCGGTAGCAGCTGATCTTGTCAGTGGAGAAGAGGTTAGGTTTTTTGATGGAGATTTGTTGCAAGCTATTCAGGCAAGTATGGCTGTGCCGATGATGTTTAAGCCAATGACTATTGATGATAGAGTTTTGGTTGATGGTGGAATTGTTAATCCAGTTCCGGATAATGTTGTGAAGGAAATGGGGGCTGAAGTGATTATTGCAGTTAATTTGGATTATAGAATTAATACTGATAAATCTGCTAAATCATATAAATGGGTAAATATAGTGGGTTTGAGGTCTTTGAATATTATTCGTCACTATTTAGCTGAATATGGAATTAAAGATGCTGATTTTGTTCTAAATCCTGAGATTGATGATCCGGGAGTTATTGGTTTAAAGACATATATGAAAGACGATAAAGCTGAAGAAGTAATTCAATTGGGTGAAGATTTAATTAATGAGAAAATTGAGGATATTAAGGCTGCACTTAGCTAGTTTGACTTTTTTGTTAAAGATCGTTATAAAATGGTCTTTAATTTTTACTCATTGTGATGAGTTCTTTAGCTAGAAAAACTAGATTAGATTATTTAAGAGAGGCAGGTGATGATCTTGGAGTGAAGGTTGTTGTTCCAGGAGAGGAGAAAGGTGATGATTTTGAAGACTTAATGGAGTTGGGTAAGGTTATTATTTCTACTCAAGGAGGAATGATTTTGGGTTTGAATGATTCTCATGCAATGGAGATTGCTTTGAATAAAGACTTTTCTTATACTCGTTTGCTAAGATCGGGTGTTAAAGTTCCTGATTATCATTTGATTGAATCTAAAGCTGCTAGTTTAAGTTTGGTTGAAATTGATAGATTAGTAGATGATGCATTGAATTTTATTAAAAATATCGGTTTCCCAATTATTCTCAAGCCTACCAGTTGTTCAAGGTCGGAAGGTGTTTTTTTGATTGAGGACCAATGGGATCTTCTGGCGACTTTACCTGATTTAGTTGAGAAGTATGGGAGAGTTTTGGTTCAACGATATATTGATTCAAATGAATATCGAGTTTTAATGTTAAGAGATGAAGTTTTAATGGCTTATAGACGGGAGTGTGATGGTGTTTGTGAGTCGTCTCGAGATGTAGGAGCTTATGAAGTTGTGGAAAGCATTTCAAATGATAATCGCTCAATGCTAGCAAAAGCTATGTTTGCGGTTGGTTTAGATTTTGCGGGGATAGACGTAAGAGTTGATTCGTTATCAGCTGAAAGTAATCAGAATTCTTATATTTTAGAATTAAACTCTTTTCCTTTATTGGATTCTCCTGAGAGATTGAGAGGGCCAGATTTTGTTCGAGATATTTGTTCTAAATTGATAAATTTTACACTTGAGAAGCTGAACTTAAAATAAGGGAAGTGATCTTAAAAACTAAATTTGATGTGTTATAGTACTAATATCTATTTAACTTTATGTTATGAAAAAATTTCTGACAGTAATGATGGCCATGTTTCTTGGTCTAAGTTCTTCAGCTTATGCTGTAGAATTTGCAGATGTGACAATCTCTACGCCTTACAATGATTCTATAGATTGGATGGCTAGAAATAATGTGATTGAAGGTTATAAGGATGGAACTTTTGGTCCAGATCTTTGTGTTAATCGAGTTGAGTTTTTGAAAATGCTTTTCGAAACTTTGGAGGTAAATACTGAGAATTCAAATGCAATTTTATTTAGTGATACTCCTGCTGGTGAGTGGTACATTCCATATGTAAAAACTGCTCGTCAAAGAGGAACTATTAATGGTTATCCAGATGGAACTTTCAAGCCTGGGCAATGTGTAAATAGAGTTGAGGCTGTTAAAATGGCTGTTTTAGCATTTAACAATGGAGAAGTTCCTGAATCATATGGTTCATCTTTGTTTTATACTGATGTTTCTACTAATGAGTGGTATTTCCCTTATTTAGATTATGTATTTGGTGCTAATGCAGTTGGTTTAGATCATACTGGATATGATGGATACTCTATAGATGGTGATTATGCTTTTGGTCCTGATCAAAGTATGACTAGAAAAGAAGTGGCTGAAATGCTTTATAGAATGAAAGTTCTACAAGATTATGAGAGAACTGTTTATTATGAGTATTCGACAATGAACCCAGATCCGATTGATGAAAGTTCACTTTTCTTTAATGCTTGTGTTGTCGATGAAGAAAGTTATTCGTTTGAAGATGTTGATGTAGAAAATGTTTTTGATCCTGAAAGTGATTTTGTAATGATTGCTGATCATACAAATGAAGAGCAAGTTGAGAATTTGAAAGAGATTTTAGTGAAATTTTCAAATGGTTCATTGAGCGATTCAATTGTAGAAGAATATGATAGTGGCGTAACTAAGACAATGTCTTTTGAGAATACTCTTGGACAAATTATGATGAATTCTTGGGAAGTTGGTGTTGCTTTGAACTTAGATGATGGATTGAGTATTGAAGATTTAGACTCACTTGAGGGTGAGGATGTTGAGCTTTTTATTGCTGGTGTATTTGAATCATCTGATCAAGCTGAATATCTTTTTGGTAGAATGCTTGATAATGAATATGGTTCAGAAATTCAATGTTCTGTAAAAGGAGATGTTGAAATTTGGACTGCAGAATACGACGATTTTTATGCTTTGAGAGCTGGTGACTTATTCATTTTGACGACTAGTCAGGATCATCTAGATGATGCTTTAACTCGTGTTCAGAATGGAGAAAGTTTTGATTCAGGAGAATATTCTGAAGATCTTGGATATATGTTTGTAGATGTAGAAGCTTTAGCTGGAATTGTGAATGATGTTTATTCAGAAATGGGGATGAATGCTATTGTTGAGCAGATCTCTGCGATTGGTGAGGTTGAGGTGAGTTTTTCTTCAGAAGATGAAGCTTTGAGGCTTTCTTCGAATTCAGAAATTATTAATCCAGATGCTGAATTTTTACAGCCATATATGAATGCAATGCCTTATTTCTTAGATAAAGTTTCTGCAGAAGGTATGATGCTTTATTCTGAGCAGCCAAGTTTAGCTACGGCGTTGGATTCGCTTGCTGTCAGTTTTGCCCCTGTTTTTCTGGGAGTAAGTGGAGAGATGGGTGAATCTGTTATGGATGAGTTTTATTCTGGATTGTATAGAGAAATTGCTCCATTTGATGAAGAAGGTAAATTAGAGAACTATGAAGAATTGAGAAACTTTTTGGATTCCCCGGTTGCAGTTTCAATTGCTGATGTTGGTGAATTTTTCCCTGAAGGAATGATGTATCTACATTTAACAGATGAGCCTAAAAGAACTTATGCAAAGGATTTGAGTATGGTATTGGATAATGTTTTTGCTGATTTAATTTCTTCTATGAATGAAGCTGAAGAAGAAGCAGAAATGTTTAAATGGGTGAAAAGTATTGATGGAAATGTAGAATTGAGAAAAGTTTATATTGATGTAAATGAAGTTCCTGAAGATGTAATGATGGAAATTGAAATGTACTTAGAGGAAGGACAAACTATCGATGATTTATTGATTGAAATGTATTATGGGGTAATTGGTGATGCTTTTGTCTTCGGATTCTCGAATGATTTTGCCAGTTCATATGACTCTGGTTCAAGTCTTGCTGATTCTTCTAGATTCCAATCTGCAAAAGAGCATTTGAATGGTGTTTATGGTCCTGAAGTAGCTTTTGTTGATATGGTTGAAGTTGTGGAATATGCTGATGGATTTGTTGACTTTATGACTGAAATTGGTGAAATGAGTGAATATGATGTTGCTGATTATGAAATGATTAGAGAGGTTATTTCTCATTTTGATTTTGTGATTGCAAGTGGTGAGGTGAGTATGAGTGAAGTTGTTTCTGAGCTTTATGTAAGGTTTAAGTAGAAAAATTGAAAGAAGGCGGCGCAGCTCTTTGTTGGCTGCGTCGTCGCTCAATCACTGCGCTAGATGTGCAGCTCAATCGTCTCCTCCTTGCCGCCTAGATCTGCTTGCTTCTTTCAATTTTTTATTATTAGTGGACTAAATTGGTAAGTAGTCTTTTCAATATGTGGCAAGTTTTTTGAATTTGAAATTAAGAAAGTTGGGAAAGAATACTTAGATTATCTTGATGAGCTCTTCTTTTGATTTTTGTAAGGACATGTGGATATACGTCGGTATCTCCAATTAAGAATAAGTGTTTTTCTCGTTCGCTTATAGATTCACCGAAAAGATTGAGAATAGTTCTTCTGTTTGAGTCCTCTGAGAGTTTAGTAAGGATGTTGTTAAATAACTGATCTTCTGTTGGTAGTAAATTTTGTGGAGCTCTAAAGTTCCAATTTATTCCAGCTTTTAATATGTTCATAATCATTCTATTTGTCTCTTCAATAGTTAAAAATTCCATTTCTGGGACTTGTCCTTTTTCTCCTCTTCCAAGTTCAATATGACTGGTTGTTGGTAGTGAGAGCATTGTTTCTGTTAATCTTTCTTTTAGTTTTTTGATGTTTCCTACAACGTTGTCGAAATCTTCTTGTTGTTCTTTATTTCCTCGAACAATAACTCTGGTGTGTGGGTCCAAAGATCTGTTATGTCCGTGTCCATAGCCGACAACTTCTACTTCAACATTGTTTTCTTCAGCTTGTGCTGCACATTCAGTTTCATAATCTAGATATGGTTTGAGCATTTCATGGTAGGTCTGTTGTAGGCTTTCAGTGTCGAGAACTGCAGCTATTTCTTCTGGAATGAAGCTATTGATATCTGTAGAAGTTGTATAGATTAGAAGATTTGGATTTTGATTGGGTTTGATTCTACCTCTATCTCTTGCTGAATCTGGAATTGCTTCTCTAAGTAATCTGACATCTTCTAGATCGGTCATTGGTGTTGGTTCTCCTAGATCACCACTCATATTTTTTGCGAGCAATTTTGAAAGGATATCAGCTCTTTGATTTAGGTTATTTACGATTTCATTTTCATCTTCTGCATTAAAGGCTTCGTAACATTCATTTTGATATTGTTCTAATGATTTTTGACTAAATCCTGTGATGTAGACCATAAAGTCTGAATTTGATTCATCAAGGGTTTTGAGAAGTCTTGTGGCAGTGCTTCTTCTTTCTGGGTTATCATGGTGATCTCTAACGAATTCTAATCCTTGTCTGGTGATGAATTCTGAACCATTTATGTAGCCGTCTTCCCATCTAGATTGGATTTTGTTGTCGTTGTCTATGGATAGACGAGTGTAGTCTTCTAGTGAAGGAAGTAGTTTTGAGTATTCAGTTGCCCAGTCGGAATTTTGGGTATTTAGTGGAACCATTACTCCAAAACTATGGCGAGGTCTTTTTAATAGTTTCATTTCTATTTCTGTCATTCCTCCTGTAAGTCCGATTAATCCTTCGTGGTCTTTGATTTCTTCGCCGGTAAGTGTTTTTATTTCTGTACCGTTAGTTATGTTTACTCTTAGAGCTGTTTCGTGAATTCTAAGTCTGGAAGGTCCCATTGCTCCTGTTGCGAAATTTCCTCCTGCTTCTGAGTAGTCTAGTGAGGTGTGGTCTGGTGATAGGAAGTAGTCGAATTCTCTGTTCGGATCTGTATTTAATTTGGTATCGATGATTTTTGCAACTTGTCCGTAAGTCATTCCTGCTCCGATGATAATTGATTCAGGTTCATCTGTTTCTGTGTTTCTTCGAATTGTTGTTCTGTCAGTTCTGTTTTCTATGTAGTGGGAGAATTCTGTCGTTTCTAGTCCTTCTTCTGAAAGCATTTTTTCTTCTGAATGAATGCCTTTTGGTTTAATTGCAATAACTCCTTTTAATTTTGGGTAGTCAACTTTTGGTCCAAAGTTGTTTGTTGCGCTTGAAAGACCTCCAACTATGATTATTCCGAGATTGTTTTCTTGAGCGATTTTTGCCGCTTCATGAATGTTATTTGTCTCAATGTAAAGATTGCATGGTAGCTCTTTTCCTGCGTTATCTCTTAGTGGTTCGATTTGATCTTGAATGGCATTGAGATTTATTAAATTTCCGATGTTTGCTGTGTTGAAATCTTCGTGAAGTTTTTCGAATTTTTCATTTGAGTTGCTCGTTTCTTGTGAATCAAGTCTTGTTGGAAGGTTGGATGTTTCCGGGATGTAGCTTTGTCTTTCGTGTTGGATCGTACTTGTTTCCATATGTTGTTTTTATATGTGAGTCATTAATCTACTCTTTGTTATTTTATTTTCAACTGTCTGTATTTGAGTTTTGTTGTTTTTGTTTGTTTTAAGCGGTTTTTATTGTTATTGTTTGTGTGTTGAACTTAAGTCAACAGTATGCCTAGTTTTATTGAGAATTTTTTAAAAGAAAATGGCTTTAAAGATAAGGAAATTCAAATTTATTTGGATATTTATCGGCATGGTCAATCCTTTGCTAGTTCTATTTCTTTGAGGACTGGAATTGATAGAACTACTGTTTATTCTGTTATTAAGCGATTGTTGAAAAGAGGAGTTATTGTTCAAACAAAGGTTAATGATGTGAACTTATATTTGGCTGAAGATCCGAGGATTTTTTCTCAAAAAATTGATAGCAAGATTGAATCTTTAAAAACAGTTAGACGGACTTCTTTATTGTTTGCTGAGGAAATTGAGAAGTTGAGTAGAAGTAGTTTTTCTAAACCTGCGGTGAGGGTTTATGAAGGAGAAGAGGCGATGATTAATTTGTATAAGCAGACGTTGGGAAAAGGTGGGACCCAAAAAGCATTTAGTAATATTCAAACTTTGCCAAAAGGGATGAAGACTTTTTTGAAGAAAGAATTTATGGAATTGAAATTGAAAAAGAATGTTTTCAGTAAGGTGATTATTCCAAAAACTAAATATAGTGAGAGGTATAAAAGTAAAGATTTGAGTTCGAATCGACAGACGAAGAT